>NC_013520.1:110000-410000 GCF_000024945.1 Veillonella parvula DSM 2008 | reverse complement strand
CAACTTTGATTCCATTAGACCTGATGATATTTATCAGGATAAGCTTGAAGGTCAAAATTGGAGTAACATAAAAGCAGTAAAAACGCATCGAGTTTATAAAGCACCTATGGGAATCTATCGTTGGGATGCACCTAATGTAGAAACACCATTAATGATGAAATGGATGGGACAACTCATTCAACCTGATACTTTTAATGACTATATATTACGTGACGATTTAAAACAGTTTTACAATACCTTCTACCATTACAATCTCACAGATAGTGAAATTAATACCATCTTAAATATTTCTATAAATAACACTCCCACATTTTAACTAAGGAGTAATCATGAGATCTCAAAATAAATATCTAGTTATATTTTTCTGCCTTTTAGTATTTCTCGCTCTTACTGTATTAATATCCTTAATGACTGGGCGATATATGCTAATGCCCACACAAGTTATAAATATTTTATCAAACGGAAACTCTGCAGCTGCATTTGATATGGAATCCGCCGTAATTTGGAATCTTCGTATTCCTCGAATTCTACTAAACATACTTGTCGGTGGAGCTCTTGCAATAGCTGGAACCGTTTTTCAAGGTATTTTCAGAAATCCATTAGTCAGTCCGGATATATTAGGTGTCAGTTCTGGTGCAGCCTTCGGCGCTGCACTGGGAATATTAATTTCCGGAATAAATATATACGCTACGGGATTTGCACTTATCTTTGGTATTGCCAGTGTTTGCCTCACATATAGTCTAGCTCGACTAAGAAATCAAATCACATCATTATCACTGGTTTTATCAGGAATGATTGTTTCTGCTATTTTCGGAGCATTGATAGCTTTAATTAAATATGTAGCTGATCCATATGACAAATTACCGGCAATCACATATTGGTTAATGGGTAGTTTTTCTACAGCTTCCTACGAAAATGTTTCACTCGTCTCTATTCCTATCATCTTTGGATGCGCTGTGCTATACTTTTTACGTTGGAAAATCAACATTCTCTCTATGGGAGATGAGGAAGCTACAGCGCTTGGAGTGAACCCTTTTAAGTTACGCCTAATTATCATTGCTATGGCCACGTTAATAACTGCAGCCTGCGTAACCATCACAGGAATTATCGGTTGGGTAGGACTTGTCATTCCACATATTTGTCGCATGTTAATAGGTGTAGATCATCAGAAACTACTTCCTATCTCCATCATTGTCGGAGCTATTTTCATGATTATCGTGGATTTAATCGCACGCTCAGCTATTGCTGCAGAAATCCCAATAGGAATAATCACCGCCTTAGTAGGGGCCCCATTCTTTGCTTGTCTTTTTTACCGAACACGAGGTGATTGGAAATGATTTTTGAATTGAGAAACGGCTCATTTGCTTATAATAAAAAAGATTATATTTTCAAAGACATTTCTTTCACAATAAAATCGGGCGAAATATTGACTATTTTAGGCAGGAACGGGATTGGAAAAACAACATTAGTAAAATGTATCTCCCGTATACAGCAGTTACAAGAAGGCAACATATACATAAATAATCAACTAGTTAAACCCCATGATAATGCTCCTATTGGCTATGTTCCGCAAGCAAGAGAATTATCATTTCCTTATACGGTAGAAGAAATCGTATTAATGGGACGCAGTAGACATATTGGTATGTTTTCTGTACCTACAGATAAAGACTATGAAATAGTCCACTCTGTCCTAAAAAGAATAGGTATTTCCTCACTCGCTTCCAAAACAGCATCAAGCTTAAGTGGAGGTCAGTTGCAATTGGCATTTATTGCCAGAGCACTAGCGAGTGAACCACAACTGCTCATTATGGACGAACCAGAATCACATTTAGATTTTAAAAATCAGTATACCATGCTTTCACTTATTCGAAACATCGTAGATGAATCTAATCTTGCTTGCATTATGAACACACATTATCCTGATCATGCACTTCAAATATCTGATAAAACTTTAATGCTAAAACCTAATAACTATATTTTAGGTACCACCAAGAATACTATAACAGAAAATAATCTGAATGATTTCTTTGATGTTCGTACCAAAATCATTGTAGGAAAAGAGGATAATAAATCCTATTCAGGGTTTATAGTACTTGGCACTAAAGAATGATAAAGTTTTTTTACAATTATATATGATATTCATTTAATAAAATATTTAACGAAACTTACAGAACGTGCTTTCGATAATCTATAAATATAAAATAGTTACAATGCCACTAATTAAAAGAGACCATCTTAAGATGGTCTCTTTTTTGTCCTATAAGTCTATTTTTACTCTTACTTAATACCAACGTGTTAATGGCAATTCGTTCGTAACACCTTTTGTCATCAAAATTTGATGCAAGTCCATATTACCGATGTAGAAACCTACCGCACATCCACAAAGATACAGATCCCACATGCGTACGAATTCACTCCCCCGTTTCGCCTCTACTTGCTCACGGACCCCTTGGAAATTGTTATACCAATGCATTAAAGTCTTATAATAGTGATACCGTAAACTTTCAACATCGATGACATTCATATCATAGTCATAAGCGAGGCTGACCATTTCACGAAGGGACGGCAAACATCCGCCCGGGAAGATATATTTACGAATCCAGGCACTTGTTTCCTTTTCAGAAGGATCACTGATGTAGTGGAGCAGGAACAAACCGCCGTCTTTAAGCATGTCCGATGCGTCCTCCATATACAGAGGAAAGTTAGGTCGCCCTACATGTTCAAGCATACCGATGCTGACAATGCGGTCAAAGGTGCGACCAGAAGCCGCTACGTCTCGATAATCTATAAGTTCAATCTCAACTTGTCCTTCAAGGCCATATTCTTTAATGCGTTCCTGTCCTTTTTTCCATTGTTCTTCGGAAAGAGTACACCCATAGCCCTTAACCCCATATTTACGAGCCGCTTCAATGAGAAGGAATCCCCATCCGCAACCGATATCAAGTAAAGTCATCCCTTCTTTTAAATATAATTTATCAAGAATATGATGTACCTTTTGATATTGCGCATCTTTGAGACTATCATTCTCATGCTTAAAATACGCACAGGAATAGCTCATGGTTTCATCGAGCCACAATTTATAGAATTCATTACCTAAATCATAATGGGAAGATACTTGTTGTTTTTGATCTTTCTTTTTAAGACCCGCATTAAAGAGCGAGCTAAGTACCTTACGATTGATAGAGTCCTTACCTACATGACCAAGGACTACACAAAGGGCTTTAAACAAATCCCCTTCAATTTCGATATCTTTACGCATATACGCTTCACCGAGGGCGAGTTCTGCGGATATTAACAAGTCCTTCTTGGGAATATCGCGATTAACGATGACGGTAAACTCGGATTCTCCGTCACCGATTGTATATTCATTATCTCCAATTTTTACGGTAAAACAATGATCATTAAAGCATTCTAAATAATGGACTAAGAAACTATCAAATAGCTTGGAAAACATACTGAACTTCCTTTCCTATTAGCTTTCACTATATAGGTTTAAAAATATATACATTAACATGATTGGATACATTCCATACCCTTATTAATTTATATACCTATAAATTATATCAATATAGTTACGGCGAATAAAAATCTATATTAATCCCATATTTTAATATGAACTTATCACATTATTTAAGTAATATATTTAACTCTATTTATATTATAGCACTTTGAAATAATCTATTTTATATTTATAGAGTAACTCCATCCTATTAGTATGGTATAATATTTATTTGATAAGGTTTATAACAAACTATTACTATAAACTTTCACAAAGAACGAAATCAATTTGTTAATAAAAGGTGGTACCATGAGCACAAATTTAGAAGTAGGCATCGTAGGCCTTCCAAATGTTGGTAAAAGTACATTATTCAACGCTATTACAAAAGCAGGCGCTGAAGCTGCCAACTATCCATTCTGTACAATCGAGCCAAACGTAGGTGTCGTTGATGTTCCAGACAATCGTTTAGCTGTATTAGCTGAAATGTTCAGTTCCAAACGTATTCTTCCTGCAGCTATGCGTTTCGTAGATATTGCAGGTCTCGTTGAAGGTGCCTCTAAAGGTGAAGGCTTAGGGAATAAATTTCTTAGCCATATTCGCCAAGTAGATGCCATTGCACAAGTTATTCGTTGCTTCGATGACCCTAACATCACTCACGTAGCAGGTTCTATCGATCCAATTCGCGACATCGAAATCATTAATACTGAGCTCTGCCTTGCTGACCTTGAATCCGTAGAAAAACGAAAACAACGCATCGAAAAAATCGCAAAATCTGGCGATAAAGATGCTCGTGCTGAATTGCCATTATTAGAACGCATCATCGAAGGTTTAGGTGAAGCAAAACCCGTTCGTGCACAAGGTCTTGATGAAGACGAATTAGAAATGATCAAAGAGTTGACATTGCTTACAGCTAAACCATCTCTTTATGTAGCCAACATTTCCGAAGATGAAGTATCTGATTATTCTGCCAACGAATATGTAAAACGCGTAGAGGAATATGCGAAAAACGAAGGCGCTGGTATCGTTGTTGTGTCCGCACGTATTGAGTCTGAAATCGCTGAATTATCCGACGAAGAATCCGCTGCATTCCTCGAAGATCTCGGTCTTGACGAATCTGGGTTAACAAAACTGATCAAAGCAAGTTATGCACTTTTAGGTCTTATCAACTACTTCACAGCTGGTGAAATGGAAGCTCGTGCTTGGACAATCGTAAATGGCACCAAAGCACCTCAAGCAGCTGGTAAAATCCACTCGGATATTGAAAAAGGCTTTATCCGTGCTGAAATTGTATCCTTTGATGACTTACAAGCTTGCGGCAGTCAGAACGCCGCTAAGGAAAAAGGACTTGTACGCCTGGAAGGCAAAGATTACGTCATGAAGGACGGCGACGTAACACATTTCCGTTTCAATGTATAAACAAATTTATAATAACAAAAACCAGTAAATCACAGGATTTACTGGTTTTTTATTACTAATTATAACCTTTATATAATATTATTTATCGTCTTTATGAAGAACATTTTTGACGCCACTAATCGCACCATCTACAGCATCTTTAACATCTTCAGCTGCTTTTTTGAGATCTTCAGCAACATCATGTGCAGCGTCTTTAACTTTTGCAGCTGTATTTTCTACAGCACCTTCTGCTTCCAATTCTTTGTCACCAGTTAATTTACCGGCATTTTCTTTTAATGCACCTTTAGCTTGATTTAATTTATCTTCTAATGCCATAATTATGAATCCTTTCATATGAAATCATTTTTAGTTATGTTAGCTATATATGTTAGCTATACTTTTAAAAATAGATTCCTATCCCTTTTTCCCGAAGAAAAACGAAACAACAGCAACAACAATTACAGCGCCAAGAACAGAAGGAATTAATGCCATGCCAGCTAAACTAGGACCCCATGTGCCAAATATTGCTTGACCTACAGACGAACCAACTAAACCAGCAACAACATTGGCAATAATGCCCATTGCTCCACCTTTGTTAGTGATGGCTCCTGCAAGAAAACCGATAAAACCACCAACAATAATTGACCATAACATACGATCACTCCTTCCTATTTAATCAATATATTTATAATATCCTATCAAATTATATGGGCTTTATAAATATAATAAATAATATGTATATTTATAATATACCATTCATTTCTAAAGATTAGATGAAGAAATTCGATGTAGTTATAAAAGTCACAATCGATTAAACTACTGTAACAATTTCATTCATTGTACGACGTGTTTTATTTCGATGTGGTTCTTCATCACGATAACCAAAGGCAGCCATCACAGCAATGCCAAAATGCTTTGTATCAAAAAGACCTAATTCATCACCTAAGAGCACTGTCATCTTATCTTGATTAAAGCCTTCCAATGCACAGGAATCAAGACCTTCATAAGCAGCCATGGTCATCATGTTAGCCATTACAATATACGCTTGCTTTGAAGACCAATCAAAGGCAGCACGATTAGACTCAAATGTTTTATAGTCTTCAGTTGTGAACTGAGCATATTTTTCTTTATAAATAGCATCAACTTCAGCAGGTAATTGTTTCACCTCTTCTTGAATGTAGCGTACATAAGGAGAATCAAATTCCAAATCCACCTTTTTACGTGTTAAGAACACTACGAAATGACTCGCTTCAAGACCAGCTTGAATACCCCAACCATAAGATTTCATCTTTTCACGGATTTCAGGATTTTGAATGACTAATAATTGGTAAGCCTCAAAACCTAAGGAGGTTGGAGACAAGCGCGCCGCCGTTAAAATACCTTGCCAATCTTCATCAGAAATCTTTTTAGCGCTATCAAATTTCTTACATGCGTAGCGATATGTCATAGCATATTCTAAATCCTTACGATCAAATTTAGGGGCTGTTAATTTTACATTTTCTATTTCATATTTACTCATATATACCTCCATAATTAATATCTGCAATTGATAAAATATATCATGTTTCTATAGTACCACACTCATCGTTCAAGTTATATGAAGATGAACACTAAAGTAAAAAAGCCTAGACAACGTCTAGACTTTATACGGTACAGCTAGCTCGCCCTTTTCATACCAAAATAAGCCAGATGTACTAATTTTATGTTCTTTTAAAATGGTCTTTACTTGATCCACTATACTTGAGTCAATTGCAATAGATAAACCGCACATATCGTAAAGCTCTGGGGGGGTAGCCATCAACTGATGAGGCACCTCTAATTCTGTTAATACCTTATCCGCCTTATCTCCAAAATAATAAGAGGTAAAAACTACAAGTAATTTTTTTCGTTCCATTACCTCACCCCTCTGATAACTAGCAAGATCAAATTGCTCATACATTAAACATAAAGCTTGGAGATATAAAAAAATCCATCGAAATTGATAAAAAAAGATACTATACTACTAGAAATTATAGCTTAATAATATTATCCCCTACAATAGAGTCTGTAATAGCATACATATTAGTAATACTACCTACGCCCAGCTCATCTTTCACACCGAAATAATCAAGGCAAATGCCGCATGCTGCAATTTCTACACCAAGCTTAGCTAGTTTCTTTATATTTTCCAAATGAACCGAATCATTAACTACCATCTTAACACTACTATTGATGAAATAAATCTTAGAAGGTTTTACATCGGCTTCAAGCAAGCATACCCAGAAGGTTTTCATCAAATTTCGGCCAAGTTCTTCACTACCTTCACCAAGATAATCCTTCGTCATCAAAATAACCCGATTTCCATAGTTCATAGGCTCACAACGGGCTTCAGTAACTGGATTTGCATCAGGGGTCAGTGTAAGATAGAAATCCTTTCCATCTTGGCGAACTTCTACACCATAACCACGAGACTTCCCAAACTTCGCCACATTATCGCGACTCACTTCATTATCTACAATAGTTGTAATAATAGCACTTGGATTCGCATCACTTACCTTCTTGGTCTCGATAACAGGTTTTGGACATAAGCTACCGCGCACATCTACAGTTAATTCCTTTGTATTGCTCATCATACACCTCTTTATATACATTATATGTTTTATGAAAGTATCAGCTATCAGCTATCAGCTATCAGCTATCAGCTATCAGCTATCAGCTATCAGCTATCAGCTAATAATATTTTATTCAAATAGCTAAATCAATACTATACAGTACTTATCTTTTATAAGTTTATTTTGTTACTCGTACGGCAAGACCGCTGAAGCTTTCAACAGTGCCCACAATAGCAGCACAGTCAATCCCCGCCTTATAAAAGGCCTCGACAAGTGTCTCACCTTCGCTAGCAGGAACAGAAAATAGTAACCCGCCAGAGGTTTGAGGATCAAATACAATATCCGTCCATACAGGATCCAAGTCCTCATCAACTTGTACTTCAGTTATAGCCTTGCGATTACCATAAGATGCAGCCGGAATTAAGCCCATTTGAGCCGCCTCGATAACATCATCAAAAAGAGGGATATCGTAAGCTTTGATATGAATCGTCACATCAGAAGCACTTGCCATTTCTACGGAGTGCCCCATAAGGCTAAAGCCTGTTACATCTGTACAAGCATGAACTGTAAAGTTATGTGCCACCTCAGCCGCTACACGGTTTAAAGTACTCATACTAGTAACAGCCTGTTCCGTACCTACAGGAAATAAACCTGCTTTCAGAGCATTATTCATAATACCTGTGCCAATGCGTTTTGTTAGCACCAACACGTCCCCTATTTGAGCACCTTTATTTTTCCAAATCTGTTTTGGATTTACTTGTCCTGTCACAGACATCCCAAAGATAGGTTCCTTATTTTCAATGCTGTGTCCACCTACGATGGCTGCACCAGCCTCGGCTACAATCGAACCAGCCCCATTTAACACATCCGTCAAAACACCTTGCTCGACAAGAGGAACCGGAAAGCCTACGATATTCATCGCTGTTAAAGGGGTGCCACCCATAGCATATACATCGCTTAATGCATTGGCAGCTGCAATTTTACCAAATAAAACAGGATCATTAACCATAGGGGTAAAGAAATCTAAGGTTTGCACCAATGCAAAGGTATCAGAGATTTGATATACTCCAGCATCATCGGCACCAGTCATATCTGCGAGAACATGCTCGTTAGTAACGGGTGTTACAGCTTTCAGCACACGGTTCAATATATGAGGCCCAATCTTACACGCACAGCCTCCACTTGTCACATAATCGGTAAGTCGTACCATAAGTCCTCCTTACTCATTTTCCGGCAATCGAGATACGATTCTCTTAACTGCCTTTTCAAATTTAGGGCGCGGCATCAAGAGTTGATGACCACAGCCATTACATACGACGAGAAAGTCCGTGCCAATACGTTTAACTTCCCACTCGTCACTGCCGCAAGGATGTGATTTTTTCATCTTCACTACATCGCCTACGTAATATCTAACAAATGCCATAGCGCCTCCTTTAACTCCTGTCAGTATTTATATATTTATTATACATAAAATAGTTACTTCTATAAATATACCCTAATTCTATAGTTCAATCCTCTATTATATATAACCATAAAATTTTCACCATAAATATATAATGTACAATTTTAATATATCTACTGTTCTTATAATTAAACCATAAATCAAGAGAATTATTATTTTATAACCACCAAAAGGTCACAGAAACTTTGCACTTAATCATTATATTTTATGGGGAAATATTAGTGCATACAACGAAATTAACATTAACAACTAAACAATAATGATTTTTCATTTAGTTATCATTCTCAATATCAAAACAGGGATTTTTTATAAACCCCATACTATTCATTCTTTATAAATCCGCATCTTTACTGAATTGATAATATTTATCATTTAGAAAATTTTCGAAATAAATTTTATAAAAAGACTTGCATTTCTCATTTAGTATGTTACAATATAGTCAACAATGATTATTCGTTAAGTATACGGATAACACATTGTATATAAAACTGTTAGGACGGCAAGTGCCGAAATACACAAATAAGTAAGTACTATTTTAAGAGTTAGGCAAGTGTCTATTTAATCTAAGAATAAGTTTTCTTAACTAAGGCGAAGTCGCCCTCGAAATTATAGAATAAGTATTCTATTCCATTGCATTCACAACCAAGTGGTTATGAATATATATGTTAAGTAACAATTTTGAAAATTATCGTAAGTACAAAGGAGTATTAAAATGGCAGAATTAAAAGGTTCTAATACTGAAAAAAATCTTCAAGCAGCATTTGCTGGCGAATCCCAAGCATTCCAAAAATATACATTCTACGCTAGTGCAGCTCGTAAAGCTGGCATGAACGAAATCGCTGACTATTTCGAAGAAACAGCTCACAACGAATCCGCACATGCTAAATTGTGGTTCAAAGCTCTTCATGGTGGCGATATTTCCGCTGATATCGAAGCTAACCTTCGCGATGCAGCAGCTGGTGAAAACTACGAACATACTACAATGTACAAAGAATTCGCTGACGAAGCAGAAAAAGAAGGCTTTGCTAAAATCGCTTTCCAAATGCGCGAAGTTGGTAAAATCGAAGCTCGTCATGAAGCTCGTTACCTTGCATTAGCAGCTCGAGTATCTGGTAACAAAGTATTCACTAACGACCAACCAGTAGCTTGGATCTGCGCTAACTGTGGCTATGTACACGTTGGTGAAGAAGCTCCTAAAGTTTGCCCAGTATGTGCTCACCCACAAGCTTTCTTCCAACGTTTGGTTGAATCCTTCTAATCTGTAAGTGCGACACTAACTAGATTAATAAACTGTAAGTACAGATTTTAATGAAACTATACCTGTAAGTACAATCTAAACTTACAGTAAGTACTGACAACTTCCTTAACAAAAAGACGATGACATTTGTTTGTCATCGTCTTTTTTTGCATTCTTTTGCTAGATTTTTATTTTGTCTACTATATTTTATTCTATTCACTATAATATGTTTTTTATTTCCTTTGTATAGTGCTTATTATTTACTATTGAGTTATAAAAACATATCACTTAATATTATCTACATTATCTACTAAATTTTTAAATTCTTGTGCTGCTTCATATGGATTATCTGCATGAGCAATAGCAGATATTACGGCTACTCCACTGGCACCAGCTTGCAAAACAGGCATTGCGTTAGCTAACGTAATCCCACCTATACCAACACAAGGTAATGTTAAGCCTTCTCCTCGTAACTCAGTAATACGATCTGGTCCGCACGGCTCTTGTGCATCAGGTTTGCTACTTGTGGCATACATAGGACCTACACCAACACAATCCGCATACACTACATCAGTCTTATGAAGTTCCTCCATAGAATGAATGGATATACCAACAACCTTATTTCCTACAAGATTACGAACGTCTTCTAAACGCATATCCTCTTGTCCTACGTGAACACCATCAGCATTAACTGCCACCGCTAAGTCTACATCGTCATTAATAATGTAAAGTACATTATACATGGCACAAATTTCTTTTAACTGCTGAGCTAATTCTAGTTTCTGTTGTCCTTCTAATGTTCCTATGCCCTTCTCTCTAAATTGAAAGCAGGTCACACCACCTCGACAAGCAGCTTCAACAATGTCCAGTAAATGGCTTTCATTAAATCCTACATCCTGTGTGCCACTAATAAAATATACCTTTAATTGATCTGGTACAACTACGGGCCGTATTCTGTTTCCAGATAAAAGCATCGCATCATCGAATTCATATAAGGCATCCATAAATGCCACACTAAAGCTGCCAGGTTTTACACCGCTCACATTAACCGCACTTTCACCAGCAAGTCCATAGTAAGCCAGCGCATACGCAAGAAACTCACCAATAGACATGTTATGCATGAATGGATAATAGGAACTAAAAAACGCAGCTAACACAGCCCCTAACAGACAGCCAGTCCCTGTTACAGCTGTCATGATTGGATGCCCATGAGGAACCGCAAATACACGGGTTCCGTCGGATACATAATCCTCTTCGCCCGTTGCGACGACAGGACAGTTAATAAGGCGTGCCAAACGATACGTAATGATTGCGCTATCCTCAACTTGTTCACCATCTACGCCCTTACCAGAGAGAGACCTATCAATCTTATGATTTGTATTAAGAGCATCATAGATTGCTTTGATTTCACTTTGGTTCCCTCGTAGCAACGAAATAGCATCAGTTTTAATCAAGTCTAAAACTACAGATAATCGATACGCTCCAGCGTGACAGCCCACAGGATCTAGCACAATGGGTACCTCATGAGCCTTCGCTAACGTAATAGCCTCTTTGTAATAAGTTACCTTATCTGGTGTAACGGTCCCAATATTAATGAGTAGCGCAGAAGCATGAACGATAAGGTCTTCTAAGTCTTCGCTACACTCACTCATCACGGGCGATGCTCCGATAGCTAGTAAACCGTTAGCCGTAAAGGTTCGCACTACATCATTTGTAATACAAATAATAAGCGGATTTCTTTTGCGTAGAGTCTCTAATATATTCAGTTCGGTCCAAGTTGAGCTATTTATATATGGATTTTCATAGGTCATATAACTATCTCCTCTACTCATTTTTCAAGAGTTCATCCATCGTTTGAGGGCCATTTGTCAATAAACCATAAGCCATGTGATTAACAGGTCCGCAACCATTTCCAAGCGCTGGATTATGCTTAATAGCCAATGCAATATAGTTCTTTGCAATACCTATGGCATCCATTACATCACGCCCTTTCGCGAGCTCTGCCGTAATAACCGCCGAGAAGGTACAACCCGTACCGTGAGTATGAACAGTATCATATTTAGGACTTGTCCACGTATGCATATCTCCATCTTTGGTGAAAGCATAATCCGTTGCATCATCTCCAATATGCCCACCTTTAATGATGACCACTTGAGGTCCTAATTCACGTAAAATACGGTTAGCTGCTGTTGTGATGTCGCTTTCACAAGTAATAGACATATCCGCTAACACCTCTGCCTCGCTACGATTAGGTGTAATGACTGTGGCAACCGGAATGAGTTTAGATTTTAAGAAATCGACAGCCTCATCCGATACAAGTCGATCACCGCTGGTGGCAATCATAACTGGATCCATCACATAAGGGATGTTCTTACTCACATAAGGATAAATGAGATCCATCATCTCTGGTAAAGCAATCATGCCCGTCTTAACGGCTTGTGGTGTAATATCTGAATATACATCGTGTAACTGTTTTTCTATGCTTTCTAGCGATAGGTGTTCTACATGATGTACACCCGTTGTATTTTGAGCCACCACAGAAGTAACAACGGCCATGCCGTATACATTTCGACTTTGGAAGGATTTTAAATCAGCCATAATGCCAGCGCCACCACTAGGGTCAGTACCGGCAATTGTTAATGCAGTATGTAGTTTCATTATGCCTCCTTGTGTAACAGATTACGTCGAGATAAGATTTGTAATACTACGAAGCCAATGCAAGCACCTCCGATAGAGCTCATGGAAAAGGATGTAATCAAGGTCAACAATGCCAATGGTTTGCCTAGTAGGAAATGAGCAATTGGATAGCTTACAAGAGCACCAATAAGTCCAGTGCCAATGATTTCGCCTAAAGCCGCTGCCCAGATGGCGTTGTATTTTTTATATAAATACGCAGATAACCAAGCGCCAATCATACTGCCTGGAAAGGCTAATGGAGAGCCTAGTGCTAGTACATTACGTAAGCAAGAAGTACTAAAGGCTGCGCCTACAGAGAATCTCGCCCCAACTATAACGGCTAAGATCACATTTATCATATGTTGAAATGGAAAAATACGAGCCGGCCCAACAGGAATAGACGTAGTCGATAAGACGACACCTAAGGCCACACATATGCTAGCAATAATCAGTTTTTTCATAATACCTCCAAACATATAAAAACGAGACCACTCCAAATGGAATGGTCTCGTAATAGTTTAGTATTATGTTTCACTCCACTTTCCTACGCCAGTATTATCTAGATCAGGTCTAGGGTTTTGAATGGTCAATCTCAGCAAAAGCACCCCTAGTGGCAATATATTTTTATACTCTAGTTATAACATCAATATACAATCTATGCAAGAAAATAATTGACGGTTCCCGTAGCACCTCGTATAATGAAGCCATAATGGGGTGCTCACACAAGTGGGCTGAGAGTAAGCTAAAGCTTTAACCCATAACCTGATTTGGATAATGCCAACGTAGGGAACATAGAGGATTAATGGCCGAGTTCCTGTGAGCTCGGCTTTTTCTATGACTTCCTGGCAAGGAGGACGTATGAAAAATACACACATCACACAACCACAATTTGCCATGATATGGTTCGGTGCCGCTCTATCGATTGCAGAAATTATGACCGGTACCTATCTGGCTCCCTTAGGACTTACACAAGGTCTCTATGCCATCATCTTAGGTCATATTATCGGCGGCATACTACTCTTTGGGGCTGGTCTCATCGGTGGTCGGCTCCGGCAAGGTAGTATGAATACTACCGCTTTTAGCTTTGGACCATTAGGAGCAAAGGGCTTTGCCTTTTTAAATATGCTCCAACTCATCGGTTGGACCAGTATCATGATTTACGATGCCATGTTAGCCTTACAAACACTGGCACCTCTATCACCTTTGATTTGGACCATTGCCATCGGGGCCCTCGTCATTTTGTGGCTCTTCATCGGCCTCCATAATACGGGTTATGTGCAAGCCATCGTATCTCTTTTATTACTAAGTCTTACCTTTTATATGGGGATGCATATGATCGCTCAATGGCCTAGTGAAAGCAACCTTGTTTCAGATGGCTCAATGAGCTTTATAGCCGCCCTCGAATTATCGATTGCTATGCCATTATCTTGGCTGCCCCTCATCAGTGACTATACGCGTGAAAGTAAACATCCTTTCACCGCATCACTTACAAGTGCTACAATCTACACGGTAACGAGTATCGTCATGTATACCTTAGGTCTTAGTGCGGCCATCTTTGGTGGTGGAGACTCTATTATTACCATTATGATGAATGCAGGCCTTGGCCTAGCAGGGCTCCTCGTAATTATCTTCTCTACTGTCACTACAACCTTTATGGACGCTTACTCTGCAGGTGTTTCTAGCACCACCATCTATAATAGTGCATCTAGTAAGGGCATTGCAGTTATTGTTACAATTGTTGGCACTATTGCAGCTATCTTGTATCCGATGGACGATATTACAGACTTCCTATACCTCATCGGCTCTGTATTTGCGCCGATGATTGCCATCTTATTGGCGGACTACTTTATCAATCGCCAACAAGTACAAACACTATCGGCTTATCTCGTACGAGGTCTTATTTGGGCGGTATCTGTTGGTTTATACCACTATATGTTACATAGTGAAAGCACAATAGGTGCCACATTACCAACCTTTACAATGGCATTTGTCGTTACAGCTATCATTGGATTTATAAGTAAAACAGCACACACATCTGCAGAAATTAAACAGTAACAACAACTAAAACGTAATGTGCATATACTAAATCAATAATAAAGATTATAGTAATAGCAAAAACACCTTCACAAATAGTCATCAAAATGAGACCCTATTCAAGTTGAATAGCATATATCATATGATAACGTTTATGAAGGTGTTTTATATTTTTATTAGACTTCTCCTTATTTAGGAATTGTAATAATTCCGTCTTCACAGGTCCAGTGCCGATCTCCAACCATTTCGGCTTCGCTTTCATCATGGGTAACCCATACACAAGGTACATCCCACTCGCGAATAATGGACACCAAATCTTCGCGCACATGCTTTCGCAAGTTCCAATCTAAAGCAGATAAAGGCTCATCGAGAAGCAAGATAGTCGGTTTAGAGTAGAGCGCACGTCCCAAAGCAACTCGTTGCTGTTCGCCACCAGACAGGCTGCCAGCCTTCGTTTTGCGATATTTCTCAAGGCCTAAACGCTGCAATAGACTATTGCACATGTCAGGTGTGCCTCGTTTGCTATAGGTAATATTATGTTCCACAGACAAATGAGGGAATACGATGTTGCCTTGTGGCATATAGCCTACCTGACGTTTTTGAGCGGGAACCCAAATCTTATTATCTCGATCCACCCACGTTGTTTCATTACAGTGAATACTACCTGTAGTGGGTTTTACAAGTCCTGCAATGCATTTAATGAAAGTACTTTTACCACTGCCGGATTGACCTGTCAAAACGGTAATACCAGAAGGAAGTACCCCATCGGCTTTCACAGTCACAGAAGGTCTAGCTACGGTAAAGGAAAATGTAATCATCGGACCTCCTAATTATTATCAATGTGACGGAACAAGGACCCCTTTGTGATGAGGTGAATTCCACTCAACAATGCCAATGTGAGCACACAAATATAGATAACTAATTCAAAAGCATCCATGTACTGCCCTGCCTCTACGTAAGAGTAGATAGCAAGTGGCATGGTGCGCGTTACCTTTGGAATATTGCCTGCAATCAAAATGGTAGCACCGAACTCGCCCATAGCACGACAGAAGGCTAAAATACTGCCCGTCAAAATGCCTTTCCAAGCGAGTGGTACGGAGATAGTAAAAAAGATACGTAACTCTGAAGCACCTAATGTACGCGCTACGTCCTCCATATTATGATCGACGGATTGCAATGCTGAACGCACCGTTTGATAAAACAACGGAAATGCAATTACAGAGGAGGCTATCACGGCACCGGATGCAGCAAAAACAACACTCATACCATGAGCTTCAAGCCAAGCACCAAACGCATAACCTGGAGTAAATACCATAAGTAACGCAAAACCAACAACTACCGGAGGCAGTACAAGTGGCAAGGTAATAAGTGCATCAAGAATGGCAATACCACCCCACTTGCAACGGTTCATCCAGTAACAAGTCGCTAAGCCACTTAAAATAACTATAATAAGGGCTATACTTGCCACCCATAGCGACAGCCATAATGGACTCATGTCACGCCCCCTTTCTATACACAACAACTCTAAAGTATGTGCTATATCCATTAATTCAAAAATACTTTTCAAACAAATTATATGCCCAAAATCATATCATATGTTAGATTATTAAGTGCTCATCACTACAAATGAGTAAAAGAAAAAGCATACAGTGGGCAATCATAAGATTAGTAATATCAATAATATCTCTATTGTATCATAAGAAAACGCTAGCCCTGAAAGCTAGCGCTTTACTCTTATTTAGAAGTAGAGAAACCGTATTTTTCTAATACTTTTTGGCCTTCTGGGCTCATTACGTATTGGTAGAAGTCTTTTGCCAATGCGTTGTCATATTTTTTAATAATACCGATTGGATAGATAACTGGATCATGGGAATCAGCCGGTGTTACTGCAGAGATTTCAACTGCATCACCCGCTGCGATAGCATCAGTTTTATAGATGAAACCAGCATCTCCAGCACCTTGGCTAATGGAAGCTGTTACAGCTTTTACATCTTTAGCGTATACTACATTAGGTTCGACCTGTTCCCAAACGCCTAGTTTTGTTAATACTTGTTTACCATAGTTACCAGCTGGTACTGTTTCAGGATTGCCCAATACGATACGCTTTACTGTAGCGATTTGATTTAGCTCAACCTTAGGTTGACCTTTTGGAACTACGAGAACGAGTTCATTAGTTACGAATGGTTTTACATCAGTTACCAAATCTTTTTCTTGTAACATTTTCATATTTTTCTCGTCAGCAGAAATAAATAAACTAGCTGGTGCACCTTGTTCGATTTGTTGACGTAATGTACCAGAACCAGCGAAGTTAATAGCGATTTGATCATCCGCTAAGTTATGGCTTTTTTTGTAAGCATCAGCCAATTCTGTAAGAGCACCTTTAAGGCTTGCTGCAGCTTGTACAGTAATCTTTTCAGATGTACTTGGTTTAGCTGACTCAGTTGGTTTACTTGCATCATTACCACAACCTACTAAAAAAGCAAGCATGAAAACGCTCATTAATACTAATAAAATTCGTTTCATAATTCCTCCTGTGCATCCCTTAAAACGCCATACTGTAAACGCCATGGTAATACCTAGAGACACTTCGCGTACTAACAAACTGAAATATACAACATATACATATTATACTATAAATCGATGGTTGAAATCGTATACTAAAATCACATTCTACATAGATATTTCTGATGATTATGATAAGTAATAATAATCAATAAATTTTTAAGCCCCAAACAATAGATACTATGGTATGATAATACTATAAAGGATAAAAATATTTTAGAAAACTTATTCACTTACAGCTTATATAAAACAACTGTATATTTACTACATATAGTTATACGATAAACTAAAACTATGCCTTATATATTAACTAATATATTAAAGAAAAACTCTAGGTGAGATGATGAATCTATTCGAATTAGTAGGCCATATTTTTATGAATTCTATGGTCCCTATCTTAGTACTTATAGGCGTGGGATTTATATTAGATAGAAGATTTAAACTCGATCTATATACGCTGAGTAAACTAAACTTTTATATATTGTTACCTACCTTTATATTTCGAGCGATGTATGAAGCTAAACTTAACTCAGGTACTTTGGAAATTGTATTCTGTGCGCTCTGTGTACTCATACTAAACTCCATCCTTTCAGATGTGGTAGGTAAGATGCAAGGATATGATGTGGCTAAGATTGCAACCTTAAAAAACTGCGTTATGTTTAATAACGTTGGGAATATGGGTGTCGCCCTTGCTATCTTTGTATTTACTAACATTCCATACGTCATCGATGGTGCTACCCCCTATGCTAATCTAGGTTTAGTGAGTGTTGTATCTATCATGATCATACAAACTATTAGCAGTAATACCTACGGTTTCTACCAAGCGGGAGCAGGACGATTAACCCCTCGGGATGCACTAAAAGTCGTATTCCACATGCCCATGGTATATGCTATCCCACTGGCGCTACTTTGCCACCTACTCCCTTTCGATTTACACGGTCTCTTCTTCTTTGCACCGCTCAATATATTTGCCAATGCTTTCGTTGGCGTCGCTATGATTGCCTTGGGTGTTCAAATTAATAGAACACCGCTAAACTTCTTTAAGATGGATGTCATGCTTGCTACCACATTACGACTCGTTGTAAGTCCACTCCTAGCAGCTGGTATTACTATATTATTCATTATGTTCTATGGACCTATGCATCCAATAGCGGCGCAAACTATCATCATAACCTACAGCGTACCTACCGCTATCAATATGTCTCTTATTGCTATTGAAATGAAGAATAATCCAGAATATGCTACACAAATCGTAATGGGCACAACTATTTTATCCGCTATAACAATGCCACTGTTTATTACTATAGCCTATTTTCTCTTCCCATTATATTGATACGAGTACACCTATACAAAAAGGAGCCCTCTAAAAGGGCTCCTTTTATTATATTTTGAGGCTAAAATACTTATAAGTGTATCATAGGCTCATATCTTATAATGAGACTTTAAATAATTACATTCTTAATTATTGATGAGCTACGTGTTCCATCCCCATGCGAACTAAACATTCAACATGATCATCGTTTAGAGAATAGTATGCTGTTTTCCCATCTTTACGATATGTAACAAGGCGCGCTTGGCGCAATACACGCAATTGATGAGAAATAGCAGATTGTCCCATCTCCATGGTTTCTGCAATGTGATTAACACACATTTCATTTTCTAGTAATAGCTCTACTATTTTAAGGCGTGTAGGATCACCCAAGATTTTAAACAGTTCTGCTAGCTTCAGCAATGATTCTTGTTTGTCGGTCATATAATCCCCCTTTTTTAATCCTATCCATTCTTTTTTGTAGCTCTTCTATGTCACTAATCGATACGTCTTAACGTATAACACCAATATATATGGCATACATATAGACATTATATCATTTTTAACATAAAAAAGAGACTTTGAGAAACCAAAGTCTCTTTTTTTATCATATCTATATAAAATATAAGATATAAATTATTTAATGATTAATACAGGGCAAGTGGAGTGGCTAGTTACATAGCTACTTACGCTACCCATGAATAAGCCTTTCAAAGGGCCAAGACCACGGCTACCCATTACGATGAGATCAGCATTATATTTTTTTGCCACTGCAAGTAGTGCAGGTCCAGGGGAGCCAACTTCAAATACGCTTTTAACTTTTACGCCTGCAGGAATTTCTTTCACTACATCATTAAGAATTTCCTTACCAGTTTCTTCCATATCCTCAGCAATTTGCTCAGATACATATCCACCAGAAATTGGTGTTTGATCAAAATTGGAAATAGCAGACACAATATTTGCAACGTGAACAACAATCAATTCAGCTTGGTTGCGATCCGCTACAGCGAGAGCATGTTCCAACGCACGTTTAGCATTTTCAGAACCATCAGTAGGTACGACAATAGTTTTGTAGGTAACCATAATAACCCCTCCTATTCCTAATCCCTCAAAGGGGATATGATCAAATATCGTTTAGCCTATACTAATATATTCTAGACCATCAAGGAAAACTCCTCTTTTTTCTGAGGATTTATTACATTATAGCACAAATCGTACAGAATTATACAAATAAAAGAATATTATGCGTATATTAAAGAACCTGAGACGATTGGTTTGTATTAAGTGTAGTAGTCAATCTAAAACCATCTAATACATCTATAAGTTCCTGAGTAGCAAGATTACTACCGGATGGACCAATCATTCGAGCTACTGCTACATTACCTTCATTGCCAAGAATAATTGTTGCGCCAAAGGATACTGGTTCCGCTACAGCTGTATCAGACGTATTTGGATTTTTCATATGGCCCGCCAAATAGAACATTACATTACCGTCAATGATATGCGTTTCATAACGAGTAATCGTGGCCTTGTTCACATCAACCAATTGTTTAAGATAATAGTCACCAAGCATTTGCTTGCCCATCATAGTTGGCATGCCGGAACTAACAGCTTGTACTGGAATTGTAAAGGACTCAATGTCAAGGCGTACATTATGTTTAGTGAAAGCAATCTTACCTTTTTCATTAAGACGGGTGAAACCTTTTGGATAGGTAAATTTGATACCTTCTGCAACACTGATATCGCTTGTGCCGGTTAATATTTTTTTTACCCCTTTAATAGCATTAGAACCGCGCTTATTGATCAATTCAAAGGATGGAATTGTATGCTCCATCAAACCTAGCTCCATAAACTCTGCACGAACAGGTGCATACGTACTAGACAAATTGTACCGATGAGTTGGATCTTTCTCCATGATAAATTCTGCTTCAAATACAGACTGAACCGGCTCTGTAGATGTCATATCTGCATAAGATTTTGGTGTACTCTTATCCCAGCGTGCGGAAACTGCACCTTTCTTAGCAAAGAATCCACCAACAATATCATTATGCTCAAAGTTATTGCTATGTTGGCGCCAGATATTTAAATACTCCTCATTAGACATGCCCTTAATAGGTACACCATACCAAGTCGTATTCCATTCTTTTTGAGATATTCCTTCTTGTGGTGTATTATTGCGCTTAGTAAAAGATACTGTATAGGAATCCTCTTGCGTAGGGCCCGCTAAATTGAAGGAATATCCTTGAATATGTTCACTTTCACTACGCACATCCATATCTAACATAACGCCATCAGCTACACGCCAAGGAATCGAGAACATATAACCATTTTTGTAATCCTTCACCACCGTGTTCATCTTAGTAGCATAGGATTTGTATTGTTCTGGCAAAATAGATGCGGAATCCTTCTGAGATTCCACAATAGATAAAGGTGTATCAGGCGTCTTCTGTAAATCTTCTGCCATAATAGAAGTCGTTCCCAAAGCCATGACAGCTAAGGTTGCCGCAAATAAACGTAACTTCATAGAACCTCCTATAACATATTATCCAAGAACGCTTTCGTTCTTTCGTTCTGCGGATGATTAAAAATTTGTTCTGGTGTTCCTTCTTCTTGAATAACACCATCAGCCATAAAGATAACACGATCCGATACTTCACGAGCAAAGTTCATTTCATGAGTTACGATAATCATCGTCATGTGATCGTCCGCCAATTGTTTGATTGTCTTAAGAACCTCACCAGTAAGCTCAGGATCAAGGGCAGATGTGGGTTCATCAAAAAGCATGATTTCTGGATTCATCGCTAGCGCACGGGCAATAGCTACACGCTGTTGCTGACCGCCAGACAAGCGAGATGGATACATATCTCGTTTTTCCCATAATCCTACTTTATTGAGTAATTGCTCTGCAATCGGTGAGATTTCGTCATCTTTCATACCTTTTACCATACGTGGAGCAATCATAATATTATCTAATACCGTCATATGCGGGAACAAATTGAAAGATTGGAATACCATACCCATGCGGAGCAATAATTCATGCTGAGTTTGAGGAGAGGCGTATTTTACAACCCCATTTTCAGTACTAGCAAGAATCGTACCATCAACGGTAATAGAGCCTCCATCAATCGTTTCTAACTGACCCAAGCAGCGTAAAAATGTAGATTTACCAGAACCAGAAGGTCCGATAATAGAAACGATTTCGCCTCTATTCATTTTGAGCGACACATCGCGCAATACGGTTTGATTATTAAAGCGTTTTTCAATACGCTCCATATTTACAAATGTCATAAGTACCTCTTACATCGTCATATTAAGTATATAACTAGCGCCTCAAGTAAAGATATCTCATCTATAAAATCGCATCTATAGACATCAAATAAAAATATCTTACCTATAAAACTAGCTACATCATTACATATGACAAACTACCATAGAATTAGATTAATCTTCGTATACAGCAAATCTTCGTTCTAAGTAGTTGAAGATATTCGTTAAAATAAAGGTAAAGATTAAGTAGAATAATGCTGCCACGAGGAATGCAGAAATATCAAAATCACGTTGTACGATAGATTTTGTAATACGCAAGATATCATTCATCGCCAATACATACACGAGAGATGTATCTTTCAATAAGTTAATCGTCTCATTCGCAAGAGGAGGCAATACACGTTTAAACATTTGTGGCAAGATGATCTTACGCATAGTTTGTGCATAGGTAAAACCAAGAACCTTTGCCCCTTCGTATTGACCACGAGAGATGGATTGAATCCCCCCACGGAAAATTTCACATAAATAAGCTGCGTAGTTTAAGACGAAGGTAAGAACTGCTGCCGTCGCATCATCCATTTGAATGGCACCGTCTGTGATGATTGGCAATGCATAATAGACGAATAAAATTTGTAGCATCAACGGTGTGCCCCGCATCAAATACACGAAAGCATCAACAAACTTATCTACTAAAGGCAATTTAGATAGGCGTAACATAGCCATTAAAATACCCCCAGGAATAGATAAAATCCATACAATACAGAATAGCGATACGGTTACCTTTAAACCATCAGCGATGGTTGGGATAATCTGCAATAAATAATCTAACATGAAAGACTCCTTCAAAACACGACTAGAGAAGGGCCATCTGGCCGCTTCTCTAGTGTACATTTCGTTCTTTAATTATCAGTTGTACCTACTGACCATAGTACTATTAGTATATCACGAATTGTACTATTTAGCATCGCTCTTATCTAAGTCTGCGCCTGAGCCTAACCATTTTTCAGCAATTTTATCAGCAGTACCGTCTTTTTTCATTTCAGCTAAGATACCATTAATTTTGTCACGCAAAGCAGTATCATCTTTACGGAAACCAACAGCGAAATTATCAACACCGTAGTCAGTACCTTCTACAATCTTGTATTTACCAGGTTCTTTTGTCATAAGATAACGAGCGATTACACCGTCAGCAATAACCGCATCAACACGACCAATACCAAGATCCATAAATGCACTTACAAAATCCGCATAGGATTTTGTCTCCTTAACAGTCTTACCGCTTGGGTCGTTTTGCAATGCTGCTTCACCAGTACTAGCTTGTTGCACGCCTACTACCTTACCAGCTAAATCGGCTTTACCTTTAATGGAATCATCGTCATTACGAACAATGACATATTGTTTATCCTTCATATATGTATTGGAGAACAAAATATTTTTCTCGCGCTCAGGAGAAACTGTTAAGCCATTCCACAACGCATCAATTTTTTTAGATTTTAGTTCCGCTTCTTTACTAGACCAGTCGATAGCTTTGAACTCTACATCCATACCAGCACGTTTAGCTGCTTCTTTAGCCATGTCGATATCAAAGCCAACAATTTCACCTTTTTCATCTTTAAAGCCCATTGGAGGGAAACTATCATCTAAACCGATAACAACTTTCTTAGGCAATTCTGTATTAGCTTTTTTAGTGTCACCACCACAACCTGTTACAAATGCCATCATAGATACAGCTGCAAGGCCAACGGCCATCATCTTTTTCCAATTCATAACTATCCTCCACAGCGATTATCGCCTATTTACCACTTAATAATATGTTCAATATAGATTTAGATTCCGTACTTAATGATTGTATTATACTTTAGTTCATTAAAGTTGTAAATAGTTAATTTGATGAATTTTTGAGTTTTTTATCTTACAGATTCTCCACATATATAGTTTATGATTCTAGATTCATTTGCTTTATGTTTCTGTAGTCCTATATTTATATTTCTGTATGCCTATATTATATAACGCTTCATACTCGTACTTTATGACTGCGTATGTTTATGGATGGCCTCAATCATCGCCATTTTATCATTGTACGCCACCTGATGCAGATCAAGTGGTATCACATAGATTCCACCATGATTATTCATCGCTTGCAACTCGCGCCATTCCTCAGTGAATCCGATAATATGCTCATAATCAACAAAGACGAAATATTCATCCCCATAGAATAAACTGTGAAAGTATTCTTTCACAGAAAAAGGCCTACGTTTTAACACGAGGCCCTTTTCACAGATAAAAGCTTGACTTTCACCTAATCTATGAAGGGTCCATAATATCACGAGCAGCAACAGATAATACCATACACGTTCCGCCCAGTCTGAGGGCATATATTTTACGATCAACGCACACACAACTAGACCGATGATGCGACCGGTCCACTGTATACCGCGATGTATTTCTAAGCTCTGTTGTACGGCACCTGATGAAAAGCGTTCCATCGCCTCTTGTTTCGTCATGGTTTACCTCACAAATTAAAAGTCTACTATATGATTTTATTTACGGCACAAGCCCATAGCTTGCTCTACCTTACGGTACATTGCACTTGCTTTAGCATGCGCCTTAGCAGCCCCTTCATCGAGGATTACATCCAATTCAGGGCTTGTAATCAATTCATTGTAACGTTGTTGAATTGGTTCAAGAGTTGCTACTAATAGATCAGCAATATCGGATTTAAATACACCGTAACCTTTGCCAGCGTACATTTCTTCGATAGCTTCGTAGCTGTCTTTCGTAATGGCACGGTATATTCCCATCAAGTTAGAAATGCCAGGTTTATTCTCTTTATCATAACGCACTGCATTATCAGAATCAGTTTGAGCGCGTTTCAATTTTTTCACAATCAAATCTGGAGCATCCAAAAGACGAATTGTAGCATTTTGGTTGTCGTCAGATTTACTCATTTTTTTGGTTGGCTCTTGTAAGCTCATGACACGAGCACCACCTTCGCCGACCTTGATATCAGGTACTACGAAAGTTTCACCGAATCTACGGTTAAAACGCTCTGCTAAATTACGAGTCAACTCAAGGTGTTGCTTTTGGTCTTCACCTACAGGAACATAATTCGTACCATATAGCAGAATATCCGCCGCCATCAATGGTGGATACGTAAGCAACGCTGTAGGAATAGAGTCACCTTGCTTTTGAGACTTATCTTTGTACTGAGTCATACGCTCTAATTCGCCAACATAGCTAATAGATTGCATAACCCAACCGAGCTTAACATGCTCAGGCACTTCGGATTGTACGAACAATGTTACCTTTTTAGGATTGAGACCAACAGCGAGGTACAACGCAGCCAAATTACGAGTATTTTGGAATAACTCTTTTGGATCTTGCGGTACAGTAATCGCATGTTGGTTAACGATGCAATAGTAACACTCATCAGTATCTTGATAGTCTAAAAAATTACGTAAAGCCCCCAAATAGTTACCAAGTGTTAACTCCCCACTTGGTTGGATGCCGGAAAATATAACTGCCATAATAGTCTCCCTATATTGAAATAAACCAACAGTGCCGAAGCACTGTTGGTTATATATATTATTCTACGGTTACAGATTTAGCCAAGTTACGTGGCTTGTCTACGTCTGCACCACGAGTAATCGCTGCGTAGTACGCCAATAATTGCAATGGTACAACCGCTAAGATTGGAGCGATGAATTTATTTGCACGAGGCACATAGATTGTGTGGTCAACGTGTTTAGATAATTCTTCGTCACCTTTCATACCGATGCCGATTACGATAGCTTCACGCGCTTTTACTTCGCGGATGTTGCTGATCATCTTGTCATAAACATCCTCTTGTGTAGCCAATGCGATAACAGGTACGCCCTCTTCAATAAGAGCCAATGTACCATGTTTCAATTCGCCACCTGCATATGCTTCAGCGTGGATGTAAGAAATCTCTTTCAATTTCAAAGCCCCTTCCATCGCTACTGCGTAGTCGATAGCACGACCCAAGAAGAACGCATCAGATTTGAAGCCATAATGTTTTGCAAAGGCTTTCATATCTTCGTCTACTTCAAAGATTTCATGAATCAAGGATGGTAAGTTTTTAACGCCGCTAAGAATTTCTTCGCCTACAGCTGGATTCATTTTGCCGTTTAATTGGCCAAGGTATACAGCGAACAACAAGCCTGCTACTAATTGAGTAGTGTACGCTTTTGTGGACGCTACAGAAATTTCAGGACCAGCCCATGTGTAAACTTTGTTATCCGCTTCACGAGAAATGCTGGAACCAACAACATTGGTAATAGCCAAGGATTTGGCACCAAGGCGTTTAGCTTCCTTCAAGGCCGCCAATGTATCGGATGTTTCACCGGATTGGCTGATAACGATACATAATGTTTTATCATCAGTCAACGGGTTGCTGTAACGATATTCAGATGCGATTTCCACATCAACTGGAATACGCGCCAAGTTTTCAATATATTGTTTTGTTACAAGCCCTGCATGGTATGCAGTACCGCATGCAACGATGAGAATTTTATTGAAAGCTGCCACATCTTCAGCAGTCCAATTCAACTCATCAAAGATAGCTGTCTTACCGTCTTCAGAAATATGTGTACCAAATGTATCACGAACAGCCTTAGGTTGATCATGAATTTCTTTCAACATAAAGTGTTCATAACCGCCTTTTTCTGCTGCTTCCGCATTCCAGTTAACATGGAATACCTCTTTATCAACAGCTTTTCCTTCACGGTCAAATACGGATACATTATCGCGAGTTACGATAGCTAATTCGCCATCGCTTAAAATATATGTGTCACGTGTGTAATTAATAATAGCTGGAATATCGGAAGCAACAAAGTTTTCCCCTTTGCCGAGGCCGATAACCAAAGGGTTTTCTTTCTTTGTACAAATGATTTTATCCGGTTCATCGGCACAGATGATTTCGAGAGCATACGCACCGTCTACACGATTCAGCATACGACGAACAGTACCGACAAAATCGCCATCGTACATGTCCTCCAATAAATGTGCAACCACCTCTGTATCCGTTTCAGATTTGAAATGATATCCTTTTGCGATGAGTTCCTCTTTTAAAGGCATATAGTTTTCAATAATACCGTTATGTACAACGGCAAATTTACCATCTTCAGATGCATGAGGATGCGCATTCATATCGGATGGACGACCATGTGTAGCCCAACGAGTATGTCCGATACCTACAGTTCCTTCATTAGGATCCGCTTTCACGATAGTCTCTAAATTGGAGAGACGGCCTACCTTTTTTTGAATTTTAATAACATTTTCAGGACCGATAACAGCAATACCTGCAGAGTCATAACCACGGTATTCTAACTTTGCCATACCGTCCAACAAGAAATCAGATGCTTGATTAAAGCCAATGTATCCTACGATACCGCACATGAGTATATCCTCCTATAACTGGGGGTATTTCTAGCCCCAGCAAAAACTAAGGCTAACTAATTAATGTTCTAGATTAATGTTCTAGATTAATATTCTATTTAATGTATTAATTATTAATTCAATACAATTCATTCAGATATACTTTGTCCCCATCGTTACCGATGGGCTTTTTAATACCTGTTACGACATGAATATGCCGGAAGAGCATCCGCTGATGACTCGATCACTCTTCACCTCGTCTACCCTAACGACTGCCTTCGTGGGTACTTGCGCTATTCGCCTTTACGAATTCGGAATTCCTTTCTGTGATATATGGCAGAATCAGTACAAAATAAAATATGTACTGAGGTATATTATACTAAAAAAATCGATAAAAAGTAAACCACCTCAGATAATTCAAAAGGAATAAAAAAGATTGTTTCTATGCTTCACGTCCTTTTCATTGTAAGAAATTATACTTCTATCATTCTAAATTTTACACAATTAGATTTTGTTGTATTTTCAAAATGTATGTATATAATTTGGGAGATATTAATCATGAATAAAACAACGATTAAAAAGAAACATAAAAATAGAAAAAATAGTTTGTCCTATAGAAAGTTACGCCGTTGGGTATTACCTGCAGTCCTTGGTGCTGCCCTATCAACGTTAGCTATCATTCCAACCTTAGCAGCAGAAACTCAGCCTAACACTAACATCGCAGTTGTAACCACAACAGAGCAAACCAAAACAGTACCATCCGCACAAGGAAGCACATCTCCAAACGGTGGTCCTAATAGTATGGCACCACAAGCTGATGCAGATCCTAATACTTTCAAAGGCACAACTATCATTACAGAAAACAAATCTATTGCTCATGAGTCGATGACAAATACAACAGCCGATCAGAATGCTTTCATCGGTAAAAATAAAGCAGTCGTAAACATCGAAAATAGCGTATTTGATAAAACGGGTAACACTACAAGCGATGATAACAGCAATTTTCGTGGTCAAAATGCAGTAGTCCTCAGCATTGACGGCAGTCAAATCAACATCAAGGGTAGCAATATTACATCTAACTCTAAAGGTTCTAATGCAGTCTTTGCCACTGGTGAAAACTCGGTTATCAACGTAGAAAATACTAATATTCACACAAAAAGCGATTCCTCTCGTGGTTTAGATGCTACTTACAAAGGTACTGTAAATGGCAAAAATCTAACTATCACCACTGAAGGGGCTCACTCCGCTACACTTGCTACAGATCGCGGAGAAGGCACTATCACCGCAGAAGCAGCAAAACTCACCACATCTGGCGAAGGCAGTCCTGTTATCTACTCCACGGGTAATATTATGGTAAACAATGTCAACGGCATAGCGAATAACAGTGAAATTGGCGTCGTAGAAGGTAAAAACTCCATAACCCTTACAAACTCCAATGTAACTGGCTACAAAGACAATGGTTTTATGCTATATCAAAGCTTCTCTGGTGATGCTGAAAGCGGTATTGCTCGTCTGAAAGCAGAGAATAACACACTCACAACTCACGCTACAGGTGCGTTTCTCTATGTAAACAACACCACTGCTGAAGTAGACCTTTCTAACAATGCAATCTCTATGCCGAACACATCTACCCTAGTGAAAGCAGCTGCTGACTCCCGTTGGGGAAAAACTGGTGAGAACGGCGGTCACCTCACACTCCGCACATCTAATCAAGAACTAAGTGGTAATATTATGGCCGATTCAATCAGTACCATCGCTCTTGACATGATAAATGGATCTAGCCTTGTAGGTGCTGTAAACACAGACAATACGGCTAAAGAAGTAACAGTGAAACTCAGCAAAGACTCCAATTGGATACTCACTGGCGACAGCTATGTAAAATCCTTGAGCAACGAAGACACAACCGGCAGTAACATTCAATTGAATGGATATAAACTTGTTGTGGCTGATAAATAATATCAAAAGCACTACTCTGAATAATTGCAATTCAAAGTAGTGCTTTTAATTTGTTAAACTTACTTGTATATCAATTTAAATATATAAATCATCTTTATATAAATCTACCAATAAGCAGATTAAAAATCATGAGATAGCTAATCTATTAAATAACAGCCATATATTGGCCACAATTTTAATTTCACCGTAGGCTTGTAGTTTTCATATTTAATCTTATACTCTAATATATTTAGGCTTTCTAAATCATCTTCCCAACATTGGAGATGCTCTTGCCTCTCTTCTTCACTCGCAAAGTCATCATCTATTTTTACATCTTCAATACATGCTAGTATTTTTGTTCGTTGTTTGTCCACTTCTAGATGGAATTGGTCATATTGATTCATAGTCCAAAGGCCAAAATAATAAGGGCCGTAATTTAGGTCACAAGAGCTTTTAGCCTTTTCACATTCTTCTAAGAATAATTTGTACTCATCTAATACATAATAGGCATTAAAGATATCAAACTCCCAAATTTCATCATCTCGCTGATATGCAGGATCTCCACCAATCTTAATTTTCTTCAAATAATCAAGGGATTGGATTTTATTTCCTAAATACACATCACAATAAGCTATACAAAGAAGTAATCGCATTCTATTTGGACAGTTTTCAAGTAACTGCACAAAAATGGTCTTTGCTTTTTCATATTCTTTGAGTTCAAATAAACATACCGCATAGCCAAAGTTCATTTCATAATTATCTGATATGTTTCGTCCCTTTTCATAAGTCAGTAAGCTTCTCTCCAATTCCTCTACTGAGCCCTTTTCTGCATAAGATGTAAAATGATATAAAGCCAGCCCTCGGTAGGTCTCTATATATGGAGAGTTTAGCTTTACCGCTGCAGATAGATACTCATATTCTTTTATACTCCCCTCATCGTTATAATAAAAAGCCAAATTAGTGTAAACTCTTGCTTTTTCAGTATCACTCAATTCTTCTTTGTATTTTCTAAGGAACTCTTCCAATAGTTGTATTGAATTTTCTTCATGCCTCAACACCTGTTCAACAGTTGCTAAAGCACATACCACATCCACATCATGCGGTTGCTCATGCATCAAACCATGCAAGTAAGTTCTAAAACGCTCTGCATATTCCTTTAATACATTATAATTACTACATATAGATACCTTATAAGTAGTTTCATATTCTACTTTAAGATTTTCCCAATACTCTTTTATAGCAAGCTTCATATTACACCTTTTCTATCGAATATATTTCAGACTATATGGCTATGATAACACAAATTACTTCCTATATACGTGCCTATAGTAACTCCTCTCATATAAATTCAAACCATGCTAAAAGATTTCCTTTAGTCTCTAGCTAGTTCTAATTGCATAAAAACAACCCTCTATTAGATATTCTAAAAATGAATAAAAATATCTAATAGAGGGTTATGTTATTTAAACAAAAATAAAAGCTAACTATATTATGCTCTACCAATAGAAATCAACGCCGCATTTTTTGCATGTATCAATGTAGTATCAAATAACGGTATATCTGTATCATCCTGTTTAATAAGTAGTCCGATTTCAGTACAGCCTAAAATAACACCTTGTACACCAGATTTTACCAAATCACCAATAATATCTAAGTATTGTTGTTTAGATTCATTAGAAATAACACCTAAACACAATTCATTGTATATAATACTATTCACAAGTTCAACTTGATCTTCGTTAGGGATAACAACATGAATCCCCCGATTTTCCAAGATACATTTATAAAAATCTTGTTGCATCGTGTACTTGGTACCGAGTAGACCTACCTTTGTAATACCTGATTTTTCTAACTCTACTGCAGTCATTTCCGCAATATGAAGAAGAGGTATGTGAATATGTCTTTCTATTTTATCCGCTACTTTATGCATTGTATTCGTGCATATAACAATATAATCAGCACCAGCCTTTTCAAGAGATTGAGCCGCATCGGATAAAATTTCAGCACTTCTATCCCAATCGCCATTTGCCTGGCACTTTTCTATTTCTTCAAAATCAACGCTATATAAAATACATTTTGCCGAATGTAAGCCGCCCAAAACTTGCTTAATAGTTTCATTCAAAACTTGGTAATACGTAATCGTACTTTCCCAGCTCATTCCCCCAATTAAGCCTATTGTTTTCATAATATCACCCTCTAAGCTTAGAATAAACCAAAATAAAAAGATTATTCATTATGATTATTCAATTTTAAATATCACTCATCTCTAAACCTCCTATATATGTTCCTGCAGCGACTTTACGTAGGACGGAGCAAAGGGACATATATAGGAGGGTATACCTTTAATATAAAAGTTGTAGAATGGAACCAAACGGAATGGTATCAAACTACTCATCAAGAGTTATTCAGCTAACCCTTGTTCTCTACCGATAATATCAGCGATTTCTTCACATAATGATTGTAATGTTTCTTGGTCTGGACCTTCTGCCATAACGCGAATAAGTGGTTCTGTACCAGAGGCACGTACAAGTACGCGACCTTCGTCACCGAGCTCTCCTTCAGCTGTTACGATAGCAGCTTTGATAAGATCATTGTCTTCCCAGCCAGTTTTTGTAGCGACCCGAACATTTACAAGAACTTGTGGGTATTTTGTCATAATGCCGGCCAACTCAGAAAGAGGTTGCTTTTTCTCCTTCATAAGAGCCGCCACTTGAACAGCTGTTAACATACCGTCACCAGTGGTGTTGTGATCTAAGAAGATTACGTGACCAGATTGTTCACCACCAATGGAAAGATTATGTTCACGCATGTATTCCAATACATACCGATCACCAACAGCAGTGGAAACCGTTTTCATACCAAGTTCTTCTGCTGCTTTATGGAATCCGATATTACTCATAACGGTACCAACTATGGTATCACCTTTAAGTTTGCCTTCTTCTTTCAACTTAAGAGCGCATAATAACATAATTTGATCGCCATCGAGAACTTGACCTTTTTCATCAACCAATAAACAGCGGTCAGCATCGCCATCATTAGCAATACCAAGGTCTGCATTATGTTGTTGCACAGCTACTTGCAATCCTTCGATATACGTAGAACCACAGTGATGATTGATGTTTAAGCCATCTGGATTCACATTAATATTGATGACTTTAGCCCCTAGTCCAGACAAAATTTCTGGACCTACACTAGACGCGGCGCCATTGGCACCATCATAAACGATAGTCAACCCTTCAAGGGACGTATCGATTGTGTGACGTACAAAGTGAGCATATAAATGAGCCAAGTTACTATTAAACTCAATTTTACCTATACCATTCCCTGTAGGACGTGCTAATTCATTATCTGCACTTTGACGAACATATTTTTCCAATTCATCTTCCACTTCATCAGGTAATTTATAGCCATTGCTATCAAAGAATTTAATGCCATTATCTGGATATGGATTGTGAGATGCAGAAATAACAGCACCCGCATCAAACCCTTGTTGACGTACAAGGTACGCTACTGCTGGCGTTGGGATAACGCCTGCAATCACTACATTACCGCCAACAGAACAAATGCCCGCTGCTAATGCACTTTCAAGCATAGAACCAGAAATTCGCGTATCGCGACCAATCAAGAACGTAGGATGTTCCTTTTCCTTACCAAAATGCGTTCCTGCCGCACGACCTAAATGATAGGCTAATTCTGGCGTTAAAAACTCATTAACAACACCACGTACACCATCTGTACCAAATAAACGAGCCATAATTATCCTCCTCTAAGGATTTGTGAAAGTTTCACAAGTCTATATATCTACCGTGTGTATCATTTCAATAATTACTGTTGTGTATTATATCATAATATAGAAAGCATACCTACTATAAAGTCACATCTATATTACATAAATAGTATGAATCTATACTGTAATTCAATTCATCAGTATAATTCCCCACTAATTAGGTTTTGCGTATTTTGCCATACATAAAATGGCCGTTTCCGCACCATCAAGGGCAGCACTCATAATTCCCCCTGCATAGCCAGCCCCCTCCCCCATAGGATAGAAACCTCCTACAGTAGGAGAAATGCGTTCTTCATTGCGTCCCATACGGAGTGGTGCAGAGGTACGCGTTTCAACGCCTGTCATACACACCGCAGGATCATCGAATCCACGGATACGACGGCCCCAGTATGGCAAGGCCCGCTCTAATACAGATGTGACGAATGATGGCAAGCAATCATGTAAATCACAATTTACGACACCTGGCTCATAGCTATATATACTATTTTGTACGCTAGGTGCTTGTGAAAGCCCTAAAAACTGCCCTACTGTTTGTGCAGGTGCATGGAAGTTGGAACCGCCCAACTCATAGGCTTTGCGTTCCCATTCTCGTTGGAATGCGACGCCATCCAATGGATGAGTACCAAAGTCATCTGGACCTACGTTGACTACAATAGCACTATTAGCAACACCGCTATCCCGAGCGTATAAACTCATGCCATTTACGACAACACCACCCTCTTCAGAGGCAGATGCTACTACTTGACCACCTGGACACATACAGAAGCTATATGCAGTACGGCCCGATTCTTTATCGTGGTATACGAGAGAATATTCTGCTGCGCCGAGACCCAAGCTAGATGGTTCTACACCATATTGAGACTCATCAATTATAGTCTGATCATGCTCAATACGAACCCCGATAGCAAATGGTTTTGCCGTCATTTCCACATTGCGTTTATAAAGCATTTCGTATGTGTCACGTGCACTATGGCCTACACCAGACAAAACAACAGTCGTATCAATACGCTCACTACCATTAACTTCAACGCCTACGATACGGTCATTTTCAATAAACAAATCCGTTACCTTAGAACCAAAACGGACTTCACCACCCCATTCGATGATGCGCTCACGCATGGCTTTTACCATAGTACGCAATTTATCTGTACCTACGTGAGGTTTATGTTTATATAATATTTCTTCAGGCGCACCAAACTCAACAAAGTATTTAGATATCTCATGCAAACGCGGATGGGTAATGCGAGTTGTCAACTTACCATCGGAAAAAGTTCCTGCGCCACCTTCCCCAAATTGTACGTTGGATTCAGGTTTAAATACGCCTTCCTTCCAAAATGTTTCTACATCATGACTACGTGTATCTACATCTTGACCGCGTTCAAGTACGATAGGGCGATAGCCTTCACGAGCTAAGTAAAAGGCTGCAAGCATCCCCGCAGGGCCAAAGCCCATAACAACAGGACGATGAGCTAATGGTACGGACCCAAAAACAATAGGTTCTGGATCTTCTGCAGCAAATACAGATACATCCTTTTCTTTACCAAGCTTTTTCATGACTTGAGCTTCATTATGAACCTCAATGAATAGAGTATATACAAAAACAATGTTTGGCTTCTTACGAGCATCTACGGCACGTCGAACAACATGAATCGTTTCGATAGCGCCACGTAACGGGGGATATTTCTTTTCTACAATACTTTTGATATCCGACTTAACCGTAACAGCTACGCGGAGATTTATTATTCTAATCATATCTTTCCTATTAAAGCCTCCCTTTTAGGCGAGCCTACTTCTTTAATCTTTGACCAAAATTCTTTACCACTTGATCTGTAAGAAAATAGTTATACATCTTTATTATACAACACTACTATAAAAGCTAATATATAAATCATAAAAAGGCCCTAATAGAGAAATATTCACTCTATTAGGGTCTTCATCGCAAGATTTCAAAGCCTCATAAAAAACTTATCATCCATTAAGTACTTTCTTTTGTATTTCTACTTTCACCCGTACCGTTGTGGTATTGCTATTAACACCATTTGGTAACACTAAATTATAGTTTCCCTGTACAGTTTCGGTAGCACCCGATACATCGATAGGTTCTGTTTGTATTTCTGTAACGGAATCAATCATTTCTTCACGACCGGTAACCGTTAGTTGCGTTGGTGTAGCAGACGTAGATTTAACTTCATAACCTTCTGCTACTGTACCAACAGTCGGAACAGTAATAGGAACTGCCTTTTCTTTACGTAATAAGTTAAGTTCATATTGTGCTTGACCTTGGTTTGGATTAATATGTACATCCAGTACATTACCTGCCGTATCCCAAGCTTCTAAGGTACTAACAGCGCTAAAGTTCTTCGTTTGACCAGCCACATTGACTTTCATGACAACCTTGCTCACTGCATTAACTTGTTGCTTACGACCAGAAACAGTTACCTCTTTCGGCACAATCGTTACCGATTTCAAAGCAATATCATCAGAGAACTTACCGATTGGAACTATTTCAACAGGAATCGTTTTCTCTGCATATTCGTCAACATTGATGGTGATGGTATCTGGTTTAACCTCCACAAGATTCATTCCTGCCGGAGGAGTAAAATTAATAGTTACATTATTTTGACCTGGTTTTACACCGGATGCATCAATATAAGCTCGTAAATTATCTGATTTCATAGACATAATGGTATCTCGTGGACCAGCCAGAACAACACGGACCACATCTGGTGCGTCTTCTATGATATAGCCAGAATTGAGATTTTGAACCTGTACAGGTATTGTGTAGGTTACTTCCATCACAGGATTCTGATCGCGCATAATAAAGAACCACATGACGATAGCTGCTAACAAGGATAATAATTTAGCAGGCCAATTGCGTTTCAAATGAATCATCATTTATTTGCCCTCCATTTCCACATACTAGTAATGGTTTGACGAGGGCGTTCCATAAAGGTGCGCAATGCCTCTTTAATTTGATCCTCTGGTAAATGGCGATAAATATGACCGCCATATGTATAAGAAATGGTCCCTGTTTCCTCACTGACAACGATTACAACAGCGTCAGTTTGCTCAGACAAGCCAATAGCTGCACGGTGACGTGTACCTAGTTCAGTACTCAATGTGCGGTCCTCAGTCAACGGCAACAAACAGCCTGCTGCACGAATTCTCCCATCACGAATAATCAAGGCCCCATCATGAAGCGGTGTACTAGGAACAAAGATATTTTTAATCAACTCGCGGCTCAATACAGCATCGATAAGAATACCTGTATCTACAAAGTCATTGAGACCTACTTCACGTTCAAAAACGATAAGTGCCCCCGTATGTTCACGAGACATAACGCGAGCCGCAGCCATTACTTCATTAATGGCCATATCCATTTCTTCTTCGTTTACATTTTGTGCCTTGCTGAAAATTCGTCCACGCCCCAATTGTTCTAGAGCACGACGCAATTCTGGTTGGAATACAACCGGTAACGCAAAGAGAAGAACGGTCATACTTTGTTGCAAAATCCAGTTGATAACGTATAGATTTAATAAATGACTCAATAAATTTAAAATTGCCAACATGACGAGACCTTTTAAAAGAGAAACGGCCCTCGTATCTTTAAGCAATTTATATAAATAGTAAATACCAATGGCAACGATTATGATATCAACAATATCAAGAAGCCTAAAGGTATGTATAAGTGCGTCAATATGCATAAAAATAGCTCCTTATACAAAATAATAAGGTACAATCAATTCTTTGACTGTACCTTATATTTTAACTCATTTTGAGAGTACTGTAAATTTATAAACAAACGCTGAATGAGATTTTATTAGATGTTTTGTGTTTCAATCCATACATCCATTTGGCCACCACAGACCATGCCTTCTTTAACAGCTACGTCATCATCAAGGAGAACATCAATACGACGGTGAGCTTCTTTTTTATTCAAGGAGTCCACAGCACTTAGGCGGATTTCATTTTCTGCACGACCGCCGCCAATAGTGCCAAAAATAGATCCATCAGGAAATACAACCATAGATGTACCAGCTTTACGAGGTGTGGATCCACGAGTATATAAAATAGTCGCTACTGCTAAGGTTTCGTTTTTACGTTCACTAAGATATTCAATAAACTCACGATTCATGGATCACTCTACCTTTCCGCAATGAGCCGCCTTTTTTACCACGTACCACTGCCAAATATTCACTAACGATAGATAATGCAATCTCCTCAGGTGTTTGTGCACCAAGGTCTAGACCAATTGGAGCATAAATCATATCTAACTCATCTTGGGTCCAACCTTGCTCACGCAACACTTCAAAAGCATGATGAATGCGTTTTTGGCTACCCATAACACCCATATACGTAGGCAAGTAACCACGCAATTGTTCTAAACATATATTATCGTACTCATGAGCACGCGTCACAATGATAAAGCCATTATATTCATCAAGAGGTAAATCATTCTTGAAGTTTTCTAAAGGTAAGCACTTACGTGTAACACGTTCATCAAAGAATTCAGGAACTACATATTCTGGACGGTCATCTACAACTGTAACACGACAGCCAATAAACAACAGCAAATCAGTAATAGCTCGGCTAACATGACCTGCGCCTAATACGAGAACTGACGGATCATTTTCTACAGGTTGTACGAAACACTCCATTTCGCCTACCATGCAGAGAGAGTTTAGCTTTGCTTTATCTACAGTAAATCCTTCAATAGGAGTTCCGTATAGAACACTTCCATCTTCAGCATAAATAGTCTTATCCCCTTGACGAGGACCGGATAGAACTGTAACCATCACGGTAGTTTCAGTAACCTGTAGACGATTTTTCATCACATCATAAATTGTTTCCATCTAGATTCCTTTCATAATCCCAAGCGGTAACAGCCTCTAAAACGCCACCACCAACAGCTAGAGATTTATCTGAAATACTATAACAATGAGACTCTTCACAACGAGCATCCACATCAGCCAACTTAAAATGATCTGATACGATGAGCCCACTTTTTAAAATTCCTCGTAGAATGCCTGTAATTTTAGCTCGGACTGGTTCTTCATCAACATAACCAATCACCTCATTGGCTTGTACAGAATCCCCAATATGCCGTTTTGCTGTAAATAGTCCAGCCTTTGGAGAATGGATAACGCGCTCATGAGTGTAGCCACCTACATTTCCAGGGATACCTGTATTAGGTTGAGCCGGCCCATCATAGATACAGCGACCTAATGAATGGCCACGCATCGTTTCAATGACCACATCTACATCTTCTCCAGCAGTAAATCCAGGGCCAACACCTATAACGAGCTCTGCATCATCTCGTTTTGTTCCAAGATTCTTTTTACTCAAAATAGCATCGACTACAATCTCTGGTTTTAAAGTGTCCAATAATTCCTCATATGAGCTAGTGACAACGGGAATGATTTCCTGTGCCAATGTATCCTTCACTTCACCAATAGACACATGACGAGCAACAAAACGTTCCAAAATCATTTCTCCACGATGAACCGCATTACCGTAACATACTTCGCGGCGAATCATGGTAGGAATCGCTATTTCACTAATTACAACGGGATAGCCCGCCCGTCTCAATCTATATACAGCACCGGAAGCGATGTCTCCACCTCCACGCATAAGTACCAATGGTTTCATAATGCCTCACTTTCACGATGTTTCAAACGCTCAAAATCATCGGGTGTGTCAATATCGTCGCCAACATCATCACTAATCCATAATTTCACGACATGGGCTTGACCCTCACCACGAATAATGGTCTTACCGCCTTGATCCCCTTGAATCTGTTGTAAAAAATCAAACCAATGGGAACCAAAGAGAACGGGATTTCCCGAATGACAATTCGCCCCATAATGTGGAACAACGATAGTTTTCGGATGAAAGTTATCACTAAATGCACTAATGACCTCATGTACAACAGCACTCGTCAGAAGTGGTTGATCCCCTACTGAACAGAGAATACCGTCTAGCGGTATGGGCGCCGTATTCACCAAATGATGTACTCCCAACGCTATGGATACTCCTTGCCCCAGTTCAGGATGGTCATTTCGAATCGCCTCAAAACCATAGCTTGTGACAATAGATTCTAGTTTCTCATGATCATCACCAGTAACCGCCACAAAAGGTAGTTTACAGGACATAGTTGAAACTACCTGTCCACCCCATCCACATTGAAGAGCCCCACAGACCGCATCTAGAACAGTCTTACCACGCCATGGTAAGAGTTGCTTATTACATCCCATGCGCTTGGATTGCCCTCCCACAAGGAGGACAATGCCAATATGCAAAGGACGACGGTCTATGGGGTCTCTCATGGGAATAAAAGCGGTATCACAATTTGCTTTCATAATAGTCATGAGTACCTACCGACATTGAATAATGCGACGGATTTCACAACTTGCTTTATATCCATCAGCCAAAATGATAGCCGTAATATCGCTATCAACAATATGATCAATAAAATCATCGATAATGCGATGTTGCACTGTTTCATAACCAGTACAGAACAATATTTTCTTGCCTTTACTATATTGGAATAAACCTTGTTTATGCAAAACAAGATCAGCCAACATACGCGGAGTTACAATAGCCCCCATATCGCGTTTTACGATATCTTGAACGAGCTCGATATTATGTACGTGCTCATCATCTAATGGGGCCCCTAGCATTTGTAGATTTACGAGACCAATCGTAGTCTTTGTAAGAGATGGAATGACAGGCTCAGTCGTCTTAGGCGCCTTGAGCCATTTTTCCTTCGCTCCATCTGCTTCTACAACAATTTGCCAATTTGGATGTAACTTGGCTAAACCATCGATAAGATCACAATCTAAGGAGTCTACCTTTGTTCCTGTAATTCCAGCGAACCACGCACCACAATAGCCACGTAAAAGACGGTCGGTACAATACTCATCGGCTTCATTAATATTTCGAGTATAAATCGGTTCATAATGAGCGACCTGAGATTCATAGAGTCGAGTCGTAGTCGTAACTACGATGGGCTGACCTTTCAGCCGTCCATATTCTACTAGTTTTGAAAGCACAGTCGTTTTACCGCCTGCCCCAACAAGAGCAACGATTCCCGGCTGAATCAATCGATTCCAATAGGATGTTTGTGATGTCATAGAACCAGGCCTCCTTAGAAAGTAAAAAGTAGATAGAAATCTCTATACTTTATATTTCTCGTCCATAGCCATAAATACCTTCTCAGGTGTCATAGGTAATGTACGAAGATCCGCACCAACTGCATTTTTAATGGCATGTTGGATAGCAGGACAACCAGTGTTGATAACAACTTCACCAATAGATTTAGCACCAAAGCCGCCTGTAGGTTCATAAGATTCTACGAAGTCTGTATGTAACTCACCGATATCTTGACGGGTTGGAATTTTATAAGTCATAAGGTTACTTGTTTCTAAGCGACCACTATTAGAGTAACGTACCTCTTCATATAAGGCCATCCCGATAGCTTGTACTACACCACCCTCAACTTGAACGCGAGCCAATTTAGGGTTGATAACAGTACCGCAATCGATACAAGAGTAGAAATGAAGAGGAATAACCTTACCAGTTTGTTTATCTACTTTTATCTCAGCAATAGATGCCATGAATGGAGGTGGGGATGTATGACTACCCCATGTAGCGAAACCAGACAATTGCTCTGCATTAGCACCAACTAATAATTTTGGTGCCAGTTGATGGATATCCATTGTTTTGGAGCCATCTTTTGTCGTAGCTACAACGCCATCAAAGTCAACGTTTCCAACATCGGTTTCAAAGAATTGAGCAAATTTAGCAATAATCTTAGTGCGTAATTCTTCTGCAGCCATCTTAGCAGCAGTACCCGTTACATAGGTTGTACTAGATGCGTAGGACCCTGGATCGAATGGTACGATATCTGTATCTGATTCAATAACAGTCATATATTCCATAGGACAACCTATTACTTCACAGGCCATTTGCGTCAATACGGTATTAGACCCCATGCCCATATCAGAAGACCCAGTATACAATGTATAATTGCCATCGTCACCAAGTCGGATTTCAACAGATGCTACGTCGATATTTGCGACACCAGAGCCTTGTAATGCTAAAGCCATGCCAAGTCCACCGCGATAGCGCTCATCGATGTCCCAAGAATGAGGGCGTTCATCCCAACGAGCCATTTCTTTTACACGATTTACAGTATCTTGGAAAAGACCAGAATCAAGATATTCATCTGGAGCATATACTAAGCTTTGTTCACCTTCCGCTATTAAGTTCTTCTGACGTAGTTCAGCTGGATCAATCCCCATCTTGTCAGCCAATTGGTTAACAGCACATTCTAATGGCCACAAAGCTTCTGTTGCACCGTACCCACGGAAAGCACCACCTGGAGTTTGGTTAGTATACACCCCCTCTGTACCATAATGAACAGCAGTAGCTTTGTTGTACAAAGGCACAGATTTATGTTCACCAGCCGTAGTAGTAGTGAAGCAATGAGTTGCATGTGCCCCAGCGGCTGTGATGGAGTCCATATCAATAACTTTAATAATGCCATCTTTTGTAGCACCTACACGAATTTTCCATTCACGAGCATGACGTGTAGTGGAGCAAGTTTGTGCTTCTGTACGATCGTATAAAAGATAACAAGGTTTTTTCAATGTCCACGCTACGAAAGCTGTCATAATTTCTGTACAAGCTGTTTGTTTAGAACCGAAGCCACCTCCAATACGAGGCTTAATTACACGGACTTTTGTAGCCGGAATACCGAGTGCACGAGCGATGTGACGGCGTACATGGAATACGATTTGCGTAGAGGATACAATAACTACACGACCTAGCGCATCTATATATCCAAAGCTTTGGAATGGTTCCATCGTTGTTTGGCGTGTAGCCTGGTCAAAGTATGTACCTTCTGCCACGTAATCACATTTAGCGAGTTCTGCTTCCACATCTCCTACCCGTTTGTGATAGGATACGCAAATATTGCGTTTGTAATCTTGACCTACGGGGATATTGTTATGAATATCATCCTCAGGATGTACTATAGTTTCATGGTCGATAGCAGTGTGCATATCAAGTACAGGTTTCTGTACTTCGTATTCAACCTTGATAAGCGGCATTGCTTTAAGCGCTGTAGCCTCATCTTTTGCTACGATGAGAGCTACTTCGTCTCCAACATAGCGAACTACTGGGTCCAAGATGAGCGCATCATAAGCGGATGGCTCTGGATATGTTTGACCTGCTAATGTAAATCGCGTATTAGGCACATCTTCATAAGTAAAAATAGCTTCTACGCCAGGGATCAATTTAGCTTTAGATGTATCAATAGATTTGATGCGCGCTTGAGCATGAGGGCTACGAAGAACCTTAATAACAAGCGCATCTTTGGGAACAAAATCGCCAGTATAAGACGGTTTACCAGACAAAATACCTTTTGAGTCAACTTTGTCATAGGATTTACCAATATGCTTGTTCATCATTATAGGCCTCCTTCTAAGAATTTACGAACTCCTCGAAGTTGTGATTCATAACCAGTACAGCGGCACAAGTTACCTATAAGGTATTCGCGAATTTCATCATCGCTAGCCTTTGGATTTTTGCGTTTCAAATTGATAGCACTCATCATCATGCCGGTTGTACAAAAACCACACTGATCTGCGCCTTCACTTGCGATACAAGCCGCCAATAATTCAGCTTCCTCTTGTAAGCCTTCTAATGTAGTAATCTTATGGCCTGGCGCACGAAATGTAGGATAAGCACAAGACAAAATAATTTCATCATCCACCCATACAGTGCAAAGGCCACAGTTTGTGGTGTCACAGCCACAGCGGACACTGTAATAGCCAAGATTGCGCAATGTATCTAACAACATCTCATCAGTTGGCACATTAACAGTTACATTTTTGTTATTAATATTAAGTACGAGTTCCATTATTGTGCCACCTCCTTAGCTAAGCGTTGAACCATTGCTTTTACCATCTCCATACGATATTCTTTGGACGCATGAGAGTTAGATTGATAAACCAGTTCTTCAGATGCCAATTGAGCTGCCTCTTTTGCGGCAGATAATCCTCTTTCTGAAAGCAAAGCACTTGCTTTTTCTGCTAATTGAGGTGTACCAGGTCTTGTGCCGATGTATAATTCAACGCCTTTTTCGTCATGGCGAAGAGCACCTGTCAATAATGGGAAGTCGCCACGAGAGATGCGAAGAGCTTCAACAGCTACAGGTACATCTACTTTAGGGATGCGAATCTCCACGAGAATATCACGTTCTCTATATGTCATATAGTCTTGCATGGACATACGCCCACCTTTAAAGGTAACGATGTCTGCATGCACGGCCAATAGCGCAGGGATGATATCAGAGAAGCCAAATTTACTTGCTACAGAACCGCCCATGGTAGCAATATTTCTAAATTGAATGCCAAGAATCTCCTTAACACCTTTAACTACGGCACCGCCGCAGAATTGTTGTAAAGGCTCAAAACGTTCCACATCTCCTTGTGTCGCCATAGCGCCAATTACAAACTCCTTATCTTCTTCACGAACATAACGCAAATCAAGACTCGCCATATCAATCACTGATGGCCAAGTACGTCGTCCTAGACGCAGCCAACAGCCTCCCGCTAGCATAGGAGCAGTTTTGTTCTTTGTGGCTAATTCATAAGCCTCTTCCACCGTCTTCGGTTGTAATACTTTCATAAATGCTAACATAATCTGTCCTCTCAATGGTATACTAATACTAACAGAATTACGGTGCTAACTATAAAAATACAGTTGTCACCAAACTACAAACCTAATAAAAATCTATAGAATCCCACGCATTTCTTATACTTTTATTTTACCAATTATTTACCACTAAATCTACGATGAAAGATATAAATTTACAGGAAATTTGCAAAGAATTACATATTTATGAATTTGGAATTGCCTCATGGCCACTACCTGAACAGGCCAAAACTATTTTATTTGAAAGCAACCCATGCCCCTTTACTACGGCAGATGTAGAGGCAAGACTACTAGGAACGACTCGGTTTATGCCCAAAAGTGCCATCGTTTGTCTATTCCCGTACCATGTACAACACAAAGGCCATGCCAATCTATCGCGCTATACATGGTCAACAGATTATCACCTGGTCATTAATGAATATTTAGAACGTCTTATTGAAAGATTACAAATAATTGATGACTCGGCTCAGTTCTCCATTCATTGCGACACCTCTCCTTTAGCAGATCGGTACATGGCCTACTTGGCGGGTCTCGGCTTTTACGGAAAGAACAACTGTTTTATCAGTCCTAAGTGGGGTTCTTATGTCGTTATTGGCACAATTTTAACAACACTAGAGCTCGAGCCAAACGCCCCCCTTGAGCAGTCCTGCATGGGATGCAATCGTTGTATTACAGCGTGCTTAGGTCAATGTTTAGGTCATGACGATTTTAAATACAACACTTGTAAAAGCTACTTAACTCAGAAAAAAGGAGAACTCACCGATAAAGAGGAACATATTCTCGCTAAAACACCACTCGTATTTGGTTGTGATGTGTGCCAAGAGGTATGCCCCCACAACAAAAATATTCCAACTACGCCCATCCCAGAATTCCAACAGATAGAACCGTATGTCAATATAGACGAACTGGAAGCACTAACGAACAAAGAATTCAAAGCAAAATATGGCCATCGAGCCTTCTCGTGGCGAGGTAAAAAAATACTAATGAGAAATCAAGAGATTATAGATAGGAAAAGTAAACTATAATATTCAATAAGGGATAATAATTAACAAATACGCTTATAATAATTATTATTAAACAAACTAACAAAAATTTGATAAAGCATTAGCAACATAATCTACAAATCTTTAGAATCAAAAAGAGACGGCCCAAATGAACTATACCTTCAAAATTGTGTCCAATTTTTGGGGTACAGCTCAAGAAGTCGTCTCTTTTAGTAATTATTTAATTTCGTAATAGTTCAACTCATCCAAACTCTTACCAAGAGCAGGGATATATATTTCAAGAAACATATCTACCTCAGGCATATTTAGATTTTTCAACTTAGCTAAGATAGAGTCATGTGCCTCTTTAAACTCATCATTCCCTGCCTTGAGCTCTTTGACGCATTTCATATAGGCTGAAATTATATCGGCAGCCTTAACGAGAGGCCATTCTGGACTAGCCTCTGCATCAACAAGTATAGGCTTATAAACAGATTGTAACCGGTCTGGCAAGGTTGATAGCATTTTTTCTTGCGCCAAAGTTTCAACCTCACCATACAGTTCCCGCAACTTTGGATCAAAATACTTGATTGGTGTCGGCATATCTCCTGTAAAGATTTCGCTCACCTCATGATACATAGCTATGACAGCTACCTTATTGATATCTACATTCCCACCGAAGTATTCATTTTTTATGGCCCCTAAGTTGTGCGCTACCATAGCCACTTCAAGGCTATGTTCTTGAATATTTTCTATTTCCGTATTTCGCATGAGGCTCCATCGATTGATGAAGCGCATGCGTTTTAAAAATGCAAAAAATGAACTCATATGTCCCCCATTACACAATAGGTCCTTAAATTACCCCACGGAGTTTAAATCCATAATCAAGGAATTGTACAGCTTCTTCCCAACGATTATCATCATTAAGCATAACTACAATCATAGTATGGCCCTTCCGTGTGGCAGACGCAATCAAACATTCTCCTGCTGCGTTTGTAAAACCTGTTTTCAAGCCATTCGCACCTGGATATTTATTGCGAATAAAATGGTTTGTAGTACGAATTGTTTCTGGTGCACGGTTTTGATACGGCACCTTGTAATAATCATTAGCAACCTTGTCACGGAACATTTGGTATTTCATGCCGTACGCTGCAATCATCGCTAAATCACGAGCCGTAGAATGGTGACCCTTTTGTGTTAATCCATGAGGATTCAAGAACACACTATTCTTTGCACCCGCTTTTGCAGCAATACGAGTCATATCCTTAGCAAATTTATCTACAGAACCGCTTACATTTTCGGCTACTACAACGGCCGCATCATTGCCACTAGCAACCATCATACCTTCAAGAACACCTTCCAATGTAATCTGATCGCCTACGCGAACCCCTAGGTTTGATTCTTCCATGCTCGTTGCATAGCTACTTATCGTAGCTAATTCATCAAGCTGTGTTCCCTTTAGTTCTAAAGCAGTTAACAAGGTAACCATTTTCGTAGTACTAGCTGGATGCATCCACTTATCTGGATTCTTTGCAAATAAAATTTCTTTTGTATCTGCATCAATAAGGACTACGGCCTCACCAATAGTAGAAGGAGGTGTAATGTATGCAGCTTGAGCAACACCAGCACCTATAAATACGATTCCTATAAAAGTTATGGCCAATACCAATTTCTTATAAAATATATGAATATTCGTCGTTAAAAGTGTCATCACTCTCGTTCTACCTTCCAGTATCCTAACTTTCAAGACTATTATCTATTTCTACATTTGTAGTAGTTGCTTTTTTCTTTGTCCCTTTAATTTCACCTGTCGATGTATCTACATTTTGAATATATACTACATGTTGAGGATCATTTTGAATATATACTACACGCTGAGGATATGGAATGTCGATGCCATATTTATCAAAAGCATCTTTTACATCAGACATAATGCCGTATTGAACAGCGAGGAAATCCTTCGACTTAACACGAGCATAAGCGGCGATTCGTACAGAATTGTCTCCAAATTCAGAGATACCTATTTCCATATTCTTCGGATTAAGGACACGTTTATCTGCTGCAAAAATATTTTTTAAGATTTTTATTGCTTCATGATGATCATTATTATAACCAATGTCAAACGTAAATGGGATAACGCGTTCTGAAGTATAAACAATGTTAGTTACAGCTTGGGATGTAAGAAGAGAATTAGGTATGTATACATTCTTTTGATCTTTTGTAGTAATAACTGTATACATAAATTGGATTGATTTAACACTGCCGACTACATCACCTACCTGAATAACGTGACCCGCTCTAAAAGGCTTGAAGATAAGAATTAATAAACCAGATGCTAAATTAGAAAGGTTATTCTGTAAGGAGAGACCAATACCTAAACCAAAAGCACCAAAAGCAGCTATAAAAGATGTTGTAGGAACACCAATTTGGTTTAAGCAAATCAATACTAACCCTACTAGCAAGGCGTAATTAATAATTTGAGTGATAAAGCTCATTGCTGCTGAGTCATAGGAAGCTTTTGTCATAATGCGAACAGCAAAAGCTTTTACCCATTTAATAGCATATCGCCCTATCCAAAATAAAATTAACGCTAATAAGATATTTCCAGCTTGTGCAAAGAACCAGTCCCTCATTTGAATTAATATATTAGCGTCTTTAAAAAGAAATTCAGAAACAGCACTTAAGAAATTAGCCATAATAACCATCCATAATATAAATCTATACAATAACAAATATACGTCTCAACATAATGTCAATATAATAACAGTAAACATATATGCTATAATTTTACATATGCATTCGCAATACGATAATAAAGATATTATATCGTTATATTCCATATATAACAATCATAAAACTAGGGAGACTTACATGTTCAAAAATCTATACGAAGCACCCCAAGAACTCGCTACTGGAGGCTATGTAACTAGAGAGTTACACTCCGTCACGGTACACTTTGACGATATCCACTATTCTCTTTCGAGCGGACAATTAAATGGTGGCTATCACCATACTCTAGCCGTACGTAATCAACAGCTAACATATCAAATCGAAACAGAAAAAGATTTACCCGGTGGCTCTGTAGCCGATTATTTAGCTCAAGAATTTGAGCACATTGATACACCTGTTCATTTTAGTACAGCCCTCCTCACGTCTGCCACAATGCATCTACACGCCTATGCCAAAGTCGAAGAACATGATACTATCGTAGAAACTATCGTGACTGCAGGCTATGAAAAAACGGCACATCGCGCAGGTACAGGTTATTGTTATGAAGAGCGTGATGGAGACTTCATAGTACCAGGCACAATTAATATCCTCGTATTTACAAATAAAGCTTTAACAGATAGCGCTATGGTAAAAGCTATCATGACGATTACCGAGGCTAAAACCGCAGCCCTACAAGATTGGAATGTTGAAAGCGTACGCCTCCATCCGTTTATTAACGAAGACATTCCTGACGCAATTACGAAAGAACGCAAAACATCTGCCACAGGTACCTCTACAGATGGTATCGTTCTCACCATCGATACAAATGGAGATATCTTAACCGATGCTGGCTCCTTCTCACTATTTGGAGACACTTTAGCCAAGGCCGTCTATGTAGGCGTACAAAGAGCACTAGAAAATGCTATTGGAGCTGAATAATCCTATCTTGTGATATCCAAAAACATCTAGAATGCCCCCAAATTATCATTCAACACCCCACTCATATATGAAAAATATAATACAAATGAAAAACCGCACATCCTAGGCGATCGGAATGTGCGGTTTATTGCATATAAAACTGTTACATGTAGTATAATTCTTGAAAATGAATATCAAATTAAATTTTGAGATATTTTCTCAACTTTTATTAAATTAATTATTAGTTCAAAGAATCATTATGTTCCATAAATATTATGTGCTTTTAATAATCATAGAAGAATTGTTGTAACTTTTTAAGATTTTTAGTTTTTGTAAGCCCTAGCATCAATAAAATACGCGCTTTTTGTGGACTTAAAGTATCACATACTAGATAGTTTGCCAGTGCATCTTGTGGCACTGCAGATACCATACCACTACCGGTACGAGAAGCACGTACCGTTGGAAACTTTGTATTCTGTGTGATTTGACGTACGTTTTGTGGGATTGTACCATGACCAAGACCTGTTAAGATTAAACCGTCAGGATTTGTAGCAACTACACTCATAGGCACCATATCATCCATACCACCATAGCAAGTCATTATAACTACACGAGGCAACTCAGATAATTTACTTACATCAAATACAGAGTCTTGCGTATGTCGGCGAGTCGACGTTTTATAATAATGGGCAATACCATCTTGTACAATACCAAGATGTCCCACTAATGGGCTATCAAAAGTCGCTACATTAGTAGTGTTGCATTTAGATACATCCCTTGCCCCATCAATGTAGCCATTTAATACGACTACCACCCCTTTACCTACAGACGATGGTGTTCTCGCTACTTGGATTGCTTGCAATAAATTAATCGGCCCGTCTGCACTAATAGCACCTGCAGGTCTCATAGATCCAGTAATAACAATAGGCTTGTCTGTATGAACTGTCAGATTCAGAAAATACGCTGTCTCCTCCATGCTATCTGTGCCATGAGTAATGACCACACCACCGATATCATCTCGATTAACCAATTTTTGCACCAACTTAGAAAGTTCTAACCAGTGATTTACGGTAATATCGGAGCTTTCAATATTACTAAACTGAGTATATGTATAAGGACCATACGGTTTTGTACCAGGTACGGAGGCTAAGATTTCGTCAAGTCCTAACACCCCTGCCGTATAGCTCGTTAAATCCGTATTTGAAGCACCTTTTCCAGCAATAGTTCCTCCAGTACCAATCAAAGCGATTTTTGTATCCATATTACCTCCACTATAAAACTATAAAATAATTATTGTTATTAAATTTAAACTAAGTACGATTCAATAAGGCTGGTCAATAATGGCCAGCCTTATTATATTCTAAAAAATTATTTTATCTTATTTTATGGCTTCGCCCCTATAGATTCATGGATTCATCTCTATAAATCGAGATTTCTGCCTTATCAATTAAAGCTTTGGGTCAAATGATGGCATCAACTCCAATTTATGTTTATTAATTCGATTCAGATGATCTATTCGCTCTTTTGTTGGCTGATCTTCAATTTCACCAGTTCTGATATAACGATCCAGTATAGCATAGGTAAATCCCAATTTATCCTCATCCGACTGACCACTAAGACCATCACTTGGCACCTTATCAACTAAATATGATGGAATATCAAGAAGCTTGCCTATTTGAAGAACCTCTTCTACCACGAGTTGAGCTAGAGGACTAAAATCACCTGCACTATCTCCGTATTTTGTAGAATATCCTACGTAGTCTTCAGAACCATTACAAGTATTGGCTACACGAGCACCATTTGGCAAATTTTGCCCTACTGCATAGAGCGTTGTCATTCGAAGGCGAGGCGGTGTATTGATAATTGCATCCTTGGCTAAATCAGTTCTCCCCGTTACCACATCATATCCCTTAGCTTGAACGATAGCATGAGCTAGCGCCTCATAGGCAGCACCAATGTTAACTGTCATGTGAGGAATTCCTAAATGATTCACCACTGCCTGAGCATCATCAATATCGGATTGCACTCCATTTGGCATAAGAACACCAACTACGCGATTTGCACCAAGAGCTTCTTTGCAAAGAGCTGCCACGATAGTAGAATCCTTACCACCTGAAATACCGACTACAGCACTACAGTTAGGACCGTTTTGACTAAAATAATCTCTAATCCATTGAATAAGGGCATTCTTTGTAGATTGTGGATTTTCTAACATAGGCCCTCCTATTTTTTTCGATAAATACGGTTCAATAAATCCATCTTCAATTGATAGTAGCTAGGACTCATATCAAGATAGTGACGATGTGGATTTTCAAAGCGTTGCTCTTCAGGCCAAATTTCATTAGCTAATTGATCTTGCACATATGCTCGAATTTCCTCTAGAGTTGGTAAGTCCACAACTAATTTACCATCCTTGATAATAAGCTGCTTCATCTCTTTAAAAGTGCAATTTTCAAAATATAATTCACGCCAAGGTTGCTCAGGATCGATATAACGATATGGTTCCTCTGTATCAGGTACCTCTCGCAACAATGTTAATAGATCTGCAATCGCACGACCTTTATCATTATAAACACGATATACCTTTTTTAAACCTGGATTAGTAATTTTTTCAACACTTTCAGAAATCTTGATACGCGGTTCCCACATACCATCTTTCTCGATGCTAGCAATCTTATATACCGCACCAAATACGGGGTCACTCTTAGAGGTAATGAGGCGTTCCCCTACACCAAAAATATCAATAGGCCCACCTTGTATTAGCAAAGATGTGATTGTATACTCATCTAGACTATTAGATGCCATGATTTTACAATCCTCTAAACCTGCATCATCTAGCATGCGCCGTGCTTTTTTTGCCAAATACGCAAGGTCACCAGAATCTAGGCGAATTCCTTTTAAGCGTTTACCCATTGGCTCCAATACATCCTTTGCTACCTTAATAGCATTAGGCACGCCAGAATTTAACACATCATAAGTATCAACGAGGAATACTGGATTATCTGGATACACTTCGGCATAGGCTTTGAAAGCATCATATTCAGAGCCATAGTACATAACCCAGCTATGTGCCATGGTCCCACTGACAGGAATACCAAATTGTTGCCCTGCTAAAACAGTTGCAGTGGACTGAACACCACCAATATAAGCAGCTCTTGCACCGTATACAGCAGCATCTACATTATGTGCACGACGAGCACCAAAGTCAGCCACAATACGCCCATCCGCAGCGCGAACAATGCGATTAGCTTTTGTGGCAATAAGAGATTGATGGTTCATCATAGTAAGCACTGCAGTTTCTATGATTTGTGCATCTATGAGAGGTGCCACAATTGTAATAACAGGTTCATTAGGATAGATGATAGAACCTTCTGGAAAGGCATATACATCACCGATAAAAGAGAAATCTTTTAGATATGCTAAAAATTCTTCACTAAAAATACCCTGACTCCGTAAATAAGAGATATCACTTTCATCAAAGTGTAGATTTAAAATGTACTCAACGATTTGTTCGAGACCACCAAAAATAGCAAAACCGCCCTTGTCTGGATTACGTCTAAAGAAAACATCAAATGCGACGCGATCCACATTTTTTAATTTTGTAAAGTAGCCATGTGCCATAGTCATCTCATAAAAATCCATAAGCATGCTAATATTGCGGCTTTCATGTTGCATTGGTTCACCAACCTTCTAAGATCTATAGAATTTAGTTAATTGTTATTCGTTATTCGTATACCCTCATTATACAATATTATTCCTATATAGCTAGCACCTAGCATAAGCTATCCTAATAATCTTTATTGTGATATAACTATATATATACAATAATAATTTATATAGTTCGTATGTATGAAAGGACCTAGTCTAGGTTGTAAAACAAGCGACCATTACGCTACAATATTTTATATTGTTTTAAAAGCTTTCAATAATACATACATCTCTATTTTACATGAGAATGAAAGGTACCATTATGGAAACAATCGTTCAAGCAAAACGCGTTTTAGAAATTTTTAAAGAAATGAGCCAAATCCCTCGTGAGTCCGGCAATGAAAAAGGCATCAGCGATTACATCGTGAACTTTGCCAAACATTTAGGTCTTGAAGTTCATCAAGACGAAATCTTTAATGTAGTTATCAAAAAGGCTGCATCTCCAGGTTATGAAAACCGTCCATCCATCATTTTACAAGGCCATATTGATATGGTTTGTGTTAAAGACCATGACTCTAACCACAACTTCTCTAAAGATCCAATCGCCAATATCATCGAAGGCGAATGGATGCACGCAGACCATACAACATTAGGTGCTGATAATGGCATGGGTGCTGCTATGATGCTTGCTCTCCTTGAAGATGAAAGCCAACAACATGGACCGATGCAATTATTATTCACTACCAACGAAGAAACTGGTATGGATGGTGCCTTTGCCATTAAAGAAGGCCAAGTAACTGGCGACTACTTACTCAACCTAGATACAGAGGTAGAACATGACTTCACCGTTAGTTGTGCTGGCGGTTGCCACGTACATGTAAAAATTCCATTGTTACGCGATAACAATCAACCAGGCTATGATGCGGGCCTATCCATTACAGTAACCGGCCTCAAAGGGGGGCACTCCGGCATCGAAATCAACGAGCAACGAGCCAATGCAAACCAAGTACTAACCCGTGTGCTCTATGATATTCAACAACAATATCCTATTAGCTTAGCGTCTTTTGAAGGTGGCGTAAAACATAATGCAATCCCGTCTAAAGCAGTAGCTGTACTATCCGTACGCTCTGAAGATGTGGCAGCCATTAAAACATTGCTCGCATACCAAGAAAAACAATACCAACACGAATATAGCGTACAGGATCCAGGCCTTACATTTGTAGTTGAAGATGTTCCTACTCCTGAAATAGTATATGCAGAAGACACAACAGAAGCACTTATTACATATATCTATCTTGCACAAGATGGGGTTCATTCTGTAAGTAAGTCTATTCCAAACCTTGTAGAAACATCTAATAATATTGCTATCGTACGTGAAAATCAACATACCATTGAAATACTCATTTCTATTCGTAGTTCCAATAGTAATAGTCTTGAATTCTTAACGAAAAAAATGATGCTTCTTGCAAAAGCACTTGGCGTAGCTGCAGAGCGTACAGGTGGATATCCAGCATGGGAATACGACAAAGGATCGAAATTGGAAGAACAAGCGATTTCCTTACATAACGAAATGTTCGATACACCAGCTAATGTAAATGCTATTCACGCAGGTCTCGAATGTGGTTTGTTAAAAGGCGTATTGCCAAATACACAGATGATTAGCTTTGGGCCTACTATCGTAAGTCCTCATACACCAACAGAACGCGTTCATTTACCTTCTGTTGAAAATGTATATGTGTACCTCAAAGCATTATTAGCAAAATTACAATAAAATAAATAATTACTATATTTTTGATGTATAATTTGTTATACTATAAGCAAATAGCACATCAAATTATGAGACCCATGTAATAATGACTCTCCAACCCTCCTACAAGTAATTCAGCCAATCTCTCCAACTGAATTATCTTGTAGGAGGGATTTTTTTATAAAAATTTCTCAACTATACAAATAAATATTTATTCACATAGGAGTATTCTTTCATATGTGGACAACATGTAATGCATCATTTTATTTATAAATAATTATGAATATCAACTACATGTGTCAGTATACTCATATATAGTATATAACCTATAAATTTCAGAGAAGACTGTTAAACTCTGAGGAACTTGCTAGTCTCCATATACCCCATAGAGTATTTTCTGTGTTATCCTATAGGTGTATACTGTGTTTACATTACGCAGGAGGTATATATGATTCCAATAGTTATTATATCCGGATTTCTAGGTTCTGGAAAAACAACATTATTACAACATATATTAAAAGAACATACATCGAAAGATAAAATTCTTATTATAGAAAACGATTTTGGTGAAACTAGCCTTGATGCGACTAATCTTGCAAAAACAGGGGCTACAGTTCGCGAAGTAACCTCTGGCTGTATTTGTTGTAGCTTACAAGGAAATTTCCAGCAAGCACTACTTGATATTCTCCAAAATTACAAAATCGATATGATCTACATCGAGCCATCAGGTGTTAGCAAGCTTAGTGAAATCATCCATACTTGTAACGACGAGGACATTGCAAAATCTGCTTACGTTCACGCATCGATAACGACTGTCGATGCTATGCAAGCACCAATGTTTATCAAAAATTTTGGACTTTTCTTCAAGGATCAAATCACTCATAGTGATGCGATTTTTTTGAGCCATACAGAAGATATTCAACAAACAAGCATTACGAAACGTATGATTCGCGACCTCGCGCCACATACACCAATCCATGAAGAAGCATGGGATACCATCAGTTTGCGTGATTACATCAAGCGTCTGTATCATTGTCATGATGATCACTGTTTGCACGATGAACATTTATTTATGAGTCATACCTTTAAGGATTTACGTACTCTCAGTCTCGCACAGTGGAAAACCATTTTAGAAGGCATGCCTGATACAGTGCTTCGTGCCAAAGGGATTGTACCTACTACAGAAGGCCCACACGAACTTCAGTACGGCACACATTATTGTTCGCTTTCACCTAGTGAAACTAATGACTATAGTTTAGTCGTTATCGGAACAGATTTTAATGTACCAATGGTACATAACGAAGTGTGTCAATCATGATTCCTGTTTATATCGTTACAGGGTTTATTGGATCCGGTAAAAGCACGTTCATAAACAAACAATTACAATACCGAAAAAAACTAGGCGGTACCGCAATAATCAGCGCCGAAGAAGGCAGTGAGCCTCTTATCAAAGAGCCCTTACAACTCAATGCGGATGAACTCAGTGCCATCGTTCCTAGCGATATCAAGTCTTACGAGTTGATAGCCTGTAAAATTGCAGATTATTTAAAACGACTACAGCCAAAAGAGCTATGGATTGAGTGGAATGGCATGGTAAGCTTTCATCAACTAGAAGCCTTACTATATAGCGATATATTAAGACACCTGGTACAAATAGAAAAGGTGTTATATATTTGTACCGATCAATTTGTTTCAACCATACTCCCTGGCTTAGGTAATGACGTAATGAGTCAATTATACAGCGCAGATTGTATCATCACAGAATCCGATACACATCACGCTTTATTGCGCACCTACAACGGAGAGGCTAAAATTGTAACCACTCCCACCCCTGAAAAAGTAGAGCAGCTGTGCCGAAATTCTACATGGGGACTCATTCCCAATCTATTAGTTATTGGTGTTACAACTTATATACTATTGGTCACAGCTTTTCGCCATGACATCCCCTATTCCATCCACCAATGCTTTGCTATAATCACGGGTCTCATCATCGAAGCTATCCCATTCCTATTGCTAGGCACGGTAGGCTCAACGATTATTCGCTATTTCGTACCACAACGAGTGCTACTAAAACTGTTAGGCGACCATTCTTGGAAAAGTTATGGGGCTGCTATGGTCAGTGGCTTTGCCTTGCCAATTTGTGACTGTGCTATCATCCCCTTATTCAAGGCACTAATAGACAGAGGTATCCCTTTATCGGTAGCCCTTTTATTTATGCTCGCTAGTCCGATTATAAACCCTATCACCATTCTTTCTACTTGGTATGCATTTCCAGACAATCCTATGCTCTCCGTATGGCGTATCGTTTTAGGACTAGTTGTGGCCTTGTTAGTAGCCCTATCATTCCGATTCTGGCCTCCAGCCACATCTATATTGAAAGCAAGAGCACCACAGAGTCTTAGCTATGAAGAAATCGTTTTAGAAACAACTAAAACTAAATATATTGATAAAAAAAGATTGTTAATCCATATGGAACAAGAGTTTTCTCAACTCTTATTCTATTTCTCCATGGCGGCAACTGTACTATCTATAGTTCAAGTGTATGGCAAACCTTGGCTTCTCAATGCAGGATTAACCTTGCCAGAATTTACAGCCATTCCAATTTTGCTGATGTTAGCATTCTTCTTCTCAGTCTGCTCTACATCAGATGCTATCATCGGTAAATCCTTAAGCACTTTATTTCCTATTAGCTCCGTAATGGGCTTCCTCATCTTGGGTCCGATGCTAGATATCAAAAATGTATATATATTAAAACAATATATGCCTCCCTCATTTATCGTACGATTAAGTATAACAATTGCCGTTATGTCCTACATAGCAGCATTAGTATTCAAATTTTTTCTTAGCTAGTTTACAAACTTTTATAATCATTATCTCAGTTCTTAATTAATTAAAAGGAGATGATTTCATGACATTAGGACTGAAAGATCGCTTTTCTATCGTGAAAGGTCTATTGTATCTCACCTTAGGTATCTGCTGTATTTACCTCATTGTGACAGGTCGTTATTTGAACTATATTGCACCACGTTATGAACTTTTACTAGGTATTAGTGGCGTTGCCCTTATTTTAGGAGGTCTAGCGACGATCATTTGGGCGCCTTCAAAATACTACAAGCATAACTGGAAGTCTATCGTTCCGATTATTATTCCCATTATGTTGCTCATCATTCCTCCCGTTCTTGTACCATCAACAGGCGTTCATGGTGCCGTTCGCGTAAACGATGATACTAACAATTTCGACTTTACAAACGATGCTATTGGAGAGGTTGTCACCGTTAACAGTGAAAGTAAAGAGCCAGGGATTTCCAAGGACAAAAAAGAAATCGTTTTGAACTCAGATAATTTCTATCAAACCATTGTAAAGGTTGGATCTAATGTTGATCAATATAAAGACTACACAGTTTATATGACAGGCTATGTAAACCGCGATGATAATACATTAAAATCTAACGAATTTACTATTTCTCGTATGGCTATGGCTTGTTGTATTGCTGACGTTGCCCCTATTGGCATGACAGCATATAAAACAGATGGTGATAGCTTACAAAATGAACAATGGGTATCGATTAAAGGTAAGGTTTCTACGCGAGACTTCCACGGTCGTAAACAACCATATATAGAAATTACAAAAATCAAATCTGCAGAACCTATATTAGGCTATGTGTACCCTTAAGAATTACATAAAAAACGAGGCTTAACGCCTCGTTTTTAATAGGAATGATTCTGTTGAATAAAATAATAACGTATATTTCATAGTTCAATGTCTATATGAATCTACAAAAGATTGATGCCTTATAATAGTTATTATATTTATTCTTGTTATTATAATTATAATAATTATTAAAACGTTCTATTAGTGCTGTAATTCTTTAATAATTCTCTTACCAAGAGATGCTGCTACAGCGCACAAGAAAATATCTGGGCCAACGGGAATTAGGAAGCATGTAATAATAACAGCTTCGACACCAATAGGCTTACCTAAATACAGATTCATAATAAAGTATAGGTACACCATGCCAAGACCATATACAATAAATAGATTTAATATGGATCCAGCTAGCAAACGTTTAAACGATAATGTATCCATTGTCTCTGCAATGCGTCCCACTGCATACGCACCAACCATAAAGCCAATTAAATAACCAAAGGTAGGTTGCAAAATATAACTAGGACCACCACCGGACGTAAAAATAGGAACCCCAACAAGACCTAATATAATATAAATGCCAACACTAGCGGCACCTAAACGACTACCTAAAACCATGCCCGCTAATGTAGTAAATAAGATTTGCAATGTAAACGGACAATTCGGTAATGGGACCCGTATGAAAGCACCAACGGCGATTAGCGCCACAAAAAGTGCTGTCATCGTTAACTGACGGGTGGTAATGTGAGTTTGTTTTGATACAGTAGAGCTCATGGTATACCTCCATTCATAACAGACTAAGCAGGAATTTGTGCTATCAATGGAGAATAAAAATCCAAGATAACACGAAAACAAACTACTAACTATCTAAATTAAAGCACTTGTATTTTTAATTGTCAACTATAACGATTGACTTTTAGTTTACTATATAGTCTAATATTATATATACTATGTTTTTTGTACTTTTTAATTTTGACTATAGCTAATAGTTATTATCAATAGTTCATAATAACTAAAAGATATACTCATCTTCATACAAAAATCATTTAATTTCATCTTATTTTCATATAACAAGATTAAATTATACGTAAGTAGATTGAGTAAAATCTACTTTCACAAAATTGTAACTAAACGAAAATTATAATTTGGTATCAGGAGGCATTGCTTATGAAAAATGTTAAAAAAGTATCCAAAGTACTATGTGCATTTGGCGTTAGTACAGTATTATTAGCAGGTGTAGTTGGTGCAGCTAGCAACCATGGTTACAACAACCATAGCAACTGGAATGGTGTTGGTAGCGTTGTTCCATCCGCACAAGCTAACTATTCTGTTGATTATATGGGCGCTATTACAGTATTCCAACAACAATTCCCTGGCGCTACTGTAAAATCTATTTCCTATGACGCAAAACACAATCCTTACTATGAAGTAGAAGGTTATTATGGCAACCGTGAAGTAGAAATTAAAGTAGAAGAAGCATCTGGTCAAATCGTTGGTAAAGAAGTAAAAGGTTACTCCAAAGCTTCTAAAACAATTAACGTTCAAAACATCATCATTCCTGAAGTAGCTGAAACAAAAGCTATGGAAAAAGTTGGTTCTGATTTCCAAACTATGGATTGGACTGTTGAACGTGAAAACGGCAGAGTTGTATATGAATTCGATATGACAACTGGCGGCGGTAAAAATGCTGAAGTAAAAGTAGACGCTACATCCGGTAAAGTTATTAGCGCTAAAGTTAAAAACACAAAATACTAAGATTTTTTCTTTCATCAAGTGAAACCCTATCCTAACCCACTTAGATGACACACTACACATATAACACACATACTATACACACTGTATCCTTTGGATACACTCTCTAACACACTCTCAGAGAGCCCGTAACACTAACCACGGGTTCCCTAACATCCTATCTCACACAATAGGAAAACGGTCTGTGCACACACCACAGACCAAACGTTACACACACTATACTCCCTTAAAGGCCTTGGATCATTGAATCCAAGGTCTTTTTATATATCCATTCTATCAAGGTTGTATTACACCTATACAACTTTTTATTCTTATAAAATTAACACATACTTACAAAAAGACCTCCCAACGGGAGGTCTTTTGTATAAGTTTTATAGGTTTGATAGTTATGTGTTCTATTTCTTAAGCAAAGTTCAGCTTAAGGATGTCATTTGTAAGTTCTGAAAGTTTGATCTATAGTTTTCAAACTAAAGGTATGAAAGATTAAGCTTTATCTAAAGCTTGTGCTAAGTCTTCGATGATGTCATCTACATTTTCAAGACCGATAGACAAACGAATCATGTCTGGTGTTACGCCAGCAGATTTTTGTTGTTCTTCGTTAAGTTGTGCATGTGTTGTGGATGCAGGATGGATAACAAGAGATTTAGCATCTGCTACGTTGGCAAGGTTGGAGAAGATTTCCAAGGAGTCAACAAGTTTAATACCTGCTTCTTTACCACCTTTTACGCCAAATGTGAATACAGCACCAACACCTTTAGGGAAGTATTTATCAGCTAATGCTTTGTATTTGCTGTCTTCTAATTCTGGATAGCTTACCCATGCTACCTTAGGATGTTTGCTTAAGAAATCTACTACTTTACGAGTATTTTCAACGTGACGTTCTACGCGCAAAGACAATGTTTCGATACCTTGCAAGATTTGCCAAGATGCAAGCGGTGTAATGCATGCACCTGTATCGCGAAGCAATTGAGCGCGAATTTTTACAGTAAATGGAATTGGTAGATCACCATACACTAAACCATTATAGTGTTCATCCCCTTCAGAGAAGCCAGGATATTTACCAGAACCTTTATAATCAAATTTACCAGATTCTACAACTACGCCAGCCAATGTTGTACCGTGGCCACCAAGATATTTAGTAGCAGAATGAATAACAACGTCAGCCCCATGCTCCAATGGACGGAACAAATATGGAGATGCAAATGTATTGTCTACAATCAAGATGATATTGTGTTTGTGTGCAATATCAGCTACTGCTTGTACATCGATAAGATTAATACCAGGGTTACCAATAGATTCGATATAAACGGCTTTAGTCTTTTCATCGATAGCTGCTTCAAATTCTTCCAAATGATCGGGATTTACGAATTTAGTTTGAATCCCCAATCGAGGCAATGTAGCAGTAAACAAATTATAAGTACCACCGTACAATGTAGATGCTGATACGATATTATCACCAGCGTTAGCTACGTTCAAAATGGAATATGTAATTGCTGCAGAGCCAGATGCTACAGCGATACCGCCTGCGCCACCTTCAAGTTCTGCCACACGAGCATCCAATACATCGGTTGTAGGATTGCCAAGGCGGGAATAAATGCCACCAGGATTAGTCAACGCAAAACGACCCGCTGCTTCCTCAGCATCTTTAAATACGAAAGATGTAGTTTGATAAATAGGCACCGCACGAGCACCTGTTGGATCCACCGTATGTCCGGCATGTAATTGTAATGTTTCAAATCTGTATTGCTTACTCATTATGATAACTCCTTTATATTAATTATATTTTAAGTTCATTCTTTATACCTAGTATAGTACTATGCTTTAAAAAATATGTCTACTATTTTTTACATGGTCTTCTCCATAACTTTAAACTATGGTGAACAAAGGATGATGAAAACTTTTACCAAAACCTCTAAAGCAAGCAAGATCATTTTATAAAAAATAAAATCCCCTAATTACTTCCAAAGAACCAGCTCCCTTGAGAGATGTTAGAAGTAATTAGGGGTACATAGTACTAACAATAAATTAGAAATAAGTACTTAAATTTAGATGTAAGCGCCTAAATTTTTATCCCGTTCAAATTTCATTTTTTGTATTTGTTCAATGATATATGGCGTTTCTTGGTATACATAGTAGTTTAACCAGTTTGTAAATAATAGTGTACTTACAGAGCGCCAGCGCACGATGGGACGTTGTTTCGGATCATTATCCGGAAAGTAGTTTTCAGGAACCGCAATATCCATACCTTTTTTGATATCCCGCACGTACTCACGATTAAGCGTATCCCAATCGTATTCGGCATGACCAAATACAAAGATATGTTTATTGTCTAAACTACGAACGATAGCAGCTCCTGTTGGTTCAGACCCAGCCAAGAGTTCCAAGTCACGATTTTCCTTAATTTGTTGCAACGAAACTGTGGTGTGCCGTGAGTGTGGCATCCAAAACTTTTCATCAAATCCACGCATGAGAACTGGTCGATCATTATAAATATCGTGTTCGTAAACACCAAATAATTTCTCATCCATAATCGATTTATTAATGCCAAAGTGATGATATAAGCCAGCTTGGGCACCCCAACAGATATAAAACGTAGAGTAAACATGCTCTTCGCCCCAGTTCATGATTTCTACGAGTTCAGACCAATAGTCTACCTCTTCAAAAGGCATTAACTCTACAGGAGCACCGGTAATAATCATGCCGTCAAAGAACTGGTCTTTTACTTCATCAAAGGTGCGGTAGAAGGTTTCTAAATATTGTTCATCTGTATTTTTAGCCTTACGAGATGCAGTATGTAACAATGTTAAATTAACTTGCAATGGGCTATTACTGAGAGCACGCAAAATTTGCGTTTCCGTCACTTCTTTAGTAGGCATCAAATTGACAAGCAAAATTTGCAAAGGTCGGATTTGTTGATTTTCCGCCCGTTCAGTATCCATGACGAAAATATTCTCTTGAGCTAATTTCGTTATGGCCGGTAAATTTTTTATTACTTTAATAGGCATAATGTCACCTCTACATATTCTACAATTTGATAACCTAATCTAATTAAAAGTCTTTAGCCTCATAGGCACGACGCCAAGCTTCGAGCCCTTCTTCCAAGATTTTACGAGGACAAGCTACATTAATGCGTTCAAAATCCTCCCCATCGACGCCAAACATAGAACCTGTATCGAGCCATAGCTTGGCATCATTGATGATCCATTCATCTCGCTCTTTAGGGCTGAGCGGCAATTGAGAGCAATCCAGCCACATGAGATATGTCCCTTCAGGACGATATACACGAATCTTTGGCATATATTTTGCTACATAGTCGATGGTGAATTGAATATTGTCTTGAATATATTCTTTTAATTCATCAAGCCAAGGAGCCCCGACTTTGTAGGCTCCTTCACAGCCCACAATCCCCATCGTGTTCAATTGACTATAACCAGCACGGTCAATTTCTTTTATAAAACGACGACGTAAGGAGTCATTTGGAATAAAGATATTACTTACTTGTAAGCCTGCAATGTTAAACGTCTTGCTAGGCGCTGTACATACAATGCAGTGTTCTGCATAACTTTCACCAAGATCGGCAAAGACCTTGTGCGTATGCCCTTCCCAAACAAAGTCAGCATGGATTTCGTCGCTCACGATGAGCACATTGTGTTTAATACAAATGTCGCCGAGGCGTTTCAACTCATCCTCAGTCCACACGCGCCCTACTGGATTGTGCGGATTACACAAGAGGAATAATGTTACATTCTCCTCGATAATAGCGCGTTCGATACCTTCAAAGTCGATAGTGTATTTTTCGTCGCCTTTGATGAGCGGCACATTGATAAGACGACGATCGTTATCGTCAATAACCATACTAAATGGGTAATACACAGGTTGATTAATGAGCACTCCTTCGCCAACCTCGGTAAAAGCACGAACCGCCATCGCTAAAGCAAATACGATACCAGGCGTTTTAACAAGCCATTTTTGTTCTGGCGTCCAGTTAAAACGCGTAGCAAACCAATTCTTCAACACTTCAAAGTATTCATCGTCAGACTCTGTATAGCCGAAAACACCATGCTTAACACGATCCAATAAGATTTGTTTTAACTCAGGGGGAATTTCAAAATCCATATCCGCTACCCAGAATGGCAACACATCCGCAGGTTTACCGCGCTTTACAGCAAAGTCGTATTTCAATGATTTTGTATGAGTTCTATCTACTATTTGATCAAAATTATATTGTCCCATAGGAACTCCTTTATTTGTTAAAAGCCTGTTCCAAGTCCGCAATCAAGTCTTCTGTATCTTCAATACCTACAGATAAACGTAACAAACGACGTGTAATACCTTTGCGTTCTGCATCTTCAGGTTTCAAGTCAGGATGTGTTTGCGTCACAGGATACGTCAACAAGGATTCTGTACCACCAAGGCTTTCAGCGAATTGAATAAGCTCAATACCTTCTAATACTTGTTTAGCCGTTTCTTCACTATCTACTTCGAAGGATAACATACCGCCAAAGCCTGTTGTTTGGGCTCTATTGATTTCATAACCTGGATGTTCAGGAAGGCCTGGGAACAAAACTTTAGTTACTTTTGGTTGTTTTTTTAGCCATTCGGCAAGAGCAATGGCATTCTTTTGATGTTGCTCCATGCGTAGAGCCAATGTTTTTACGCCGCGAATAACGAGCCAGCTATCCATAGCGGATAGGCATGCACCTACTGTTTTGTACGTTAAACGCAATTTTGCCGCGATTTCTTCGTCTTTTACAATAGTAAAACCAGAAATTACATCGTGATGACCACCAATGAATTTTGTACCACTATGAACGACAATATCGGCACCCAAGGTCAATGGCTTTTGGAAATATGGACTTAGGAAAGTATTGTCGATGATTACTAGCGTATTACGTGCATGCGCCAATGCACAGAGTGCACGAATATCGGTAATCTCCATCATAGGATTTGTCGGTGTTTCAATATAAACAGCCTTTGTATTCGGTTTAAAAGCAGCTTTCACCGCATCAAGATCAGAGGTACCTACATAAGTAAACTCAATGCCGTTTTGTTCGTAAATATTTGTGAACATACGGATAGAGCCACCATACAAGTCATCACCTAAGATGATGTGGTCTCCTGGAGAAAATAAATGGAATACTGCATCCACCGCAGCCATACCAGAGGAAAATGCCAATGCATCTGTACCTTCTTCAAGGCCAGCTATCAATTGTTCTAAGCGGTCACGTGTTGGATTAGACTCACGTGAATATTGGTAACCTGTTGTATCACCCAACTTTGGATGAGAGAACGTACTAGACATATAGATTGCAGGGGAAATCGCACCGGTATCATCCGGTGTACCACTGCCATGAACGCATTTTGTATTAAACTTCATTCCTATCAACTCCTCATATTTGTATACAATATGTTAATTATAAGAGTAGACAATGATTAAGGTCAACAAAAATGGGCACTCATACATCCTGAGTGCCCCTAAAAAGACATATCTATTTTGAATGGGTTGTCATAACTCTAAGTTAAGTTGACCTAATTTTTAGTGCGTTTAGTAATAAGTAATGCCAAAATAATCCCTAATGACGAAGTTACCAATTGCGGCCAACTAGATACGAAAAGCATGGTATTTACAATCTTTGGTGGAAATTGGAACAAGGAGAAAAACAAGGAATACCCGCCAAAGAGTACGCCGGCTTTTACCAAAGCCGCCACAATAATAAGTAAAAGCTTTGGCTTATGTTGTAACCAATGTGCCACAAATACATACGCTGTCGTGCCAAGAGCCGTAATCAAAATGAACGGCGGTAGCGGTAACATACCTTGTAAATGCGCTACTACCGGAGCAATCCAAGCAATAACAAGGCCATTCTTCCATCCATAGCGCCATGTGGCAAGTACAAAGGTTGCGGACGTAATGGAACCGATGAGGAACATGCTCACCTGATTAGGAATAAAGGGGAAAATAAGGCGCAAGCTTTGCGCCAATAAGGCAACGGCCAACAAGAGACCTGTGCCCGTAATAGATTTTGTAGACATAAGAACCTCCTACTATACGATATAGATTTTACAAGAGGTACCTACCTCACATTTAAAATTAAGCCTCTACAAAATATAGACGTGCTCGATCATATACCCAATTATAAATATAAGTATAACCTAATATGACTAATGTCATCGTTATATCTGTAGCAAAGGCCATCCAAAAGCTCATATGCATCATGTACATAATAATAGGCACTGTGGCAAGCATAAACAAACCTTCAAACAACACTGCATGAATTGTGCAGATTACAGGCCCTCGCGCTAATCGGTCACCTGGTACTAGTTTATCAAATATCCAGTTAAACACAAAATTCCAAACCATCGCCAACAAGGAAAAAATAATCATCAAGACCAAAGGCTGCCCCTCATGCGGAACAAACTGCATCACCAAACAGCCAATCAAAACACAGCCTAGCTCATATAAAATCGACTGTACAACACGCTCTGTAGCAGACATAATAATAAACTACCTCCATCAGAAAACTCAAAAAAAGATATTTACTATCATATCAATATTATATTATATTTATTTTCTTAGATTTGTCGAGTTCTGTCGAGTTTTGCCATTTTCGGATATAAAGGAAGCCCCTCGTAGCGTTCTTTAAACTCGACTTTTTCTGAAGTGAGTATTGCCATTTCAGGATAAAAAGAAGCCGCATTGTATCTACTAAGCGACTTGCCCCTCGAAGTGAGTTATGCCATTTTCGGATATAAGGAAAGCCCCTCGTAGCGTTCTGTAAGCTCGACTTGCAAGGGATGGAGAGCGAGCAGAATGCTACGAGGGGCACTATTTAATTATCCTAAAAGTGGCATTACGAACTGAATCCATGGAATCCCCACCACGATAAATATCGCGAGGTAGATAATCCCAAAGATAGCACCTAATTTCCAGAATTCAGGACCTTTGTTATAGCCACTAGCAAACCAGATTGGACTGTGACCAGTACCATATGGTGTAAGGATACCCATAATACCCATTGGTACTAAAAGAATCAACATAACTTGAGCTGGATCAACACTAGGAATCTGAAGAATTAGAGTAGCAAACAAACCTACCATAGCTGTTACATAAGCGGTACCAGAAGCAAAGAAGTAACGTAGTAAGCAAAATGCTAATAACAAGCCTAGAACAGCCATTGTTGGATCTAAAGAAACTAAAGAACCACCTGCAGATTTAGCAAGCCATTCCAAGAATCCTACATTCTTAAGCCCAGAAGCCATAGGCACAAGTGTGGCAAACCAAGTCAAAACATTCCATGCTGGTTTGTTAGCAAGAAAATCTTGCCATGTCATAATCTTAGTGAAAATCATCAAGATAATAACGATCAAAGCTGTTGTTGTAGGGTTTACTTTGAATGTAGAAGCACCAATCCACAACACAAGAGCCAACACGGAAATCAAGGCCATGAAAATTTCACTGCGTGTCATGGAGCCTAATTTCTTATATTCATCCCTTGCCCATGCTGCAATTTCAGGGGAACCTTTTACCTCTGGTTTGCAGAATACATACGTCAATAATGGTGTGATGATAAATAGTATAATACCCACTGGCAAGAATGCTAGGAACCATGTGCCCCAGTTGGCAGCTACAATACCCGACTTAGCAGACAATTCAAGAGCCAATGGATTTGGCGCCGCACCAGTCAAGAAAATAGAACTAGATACACACGTAGTAGCCAATGCTACCCAGTTCAAATAGGAACCAATTTTACGAGGATTCTTATCTGGATAAGAATCGAACATCGGACAAATACTGGATACGATTGGATAAATCGTACCACCAGAACGGGCCGCGTTACTTGGAATAAATGGAGCCAACACAAGATCAGTAATAGCAATGGCATACCCAAGGCCTAAAGAGGACTTTCCAAGCTTGGCTACGAGGAACAATGCAATACGGCGACCAAGACCAGAGTTTTCATAACCAATACCAATCATGAAGGCTGCGAAGATCAACCACACGATGGCATTAGAGAAACCGCTAAGACCCCAACTGATAGCTTGTGCATCAGTAATCGCCTTTGCTACACCAGTTGCTTTATCTACAACAGGAGCAGGACCAACCTTAAACAACATAGACACGGTAACAGCAATGATACCGATGAAAGCTGGTGGCATTGGTTCTAAAATCAACCCCACCACAAGGCCTGCAAAAATACTTACATAAATCCAAGAATTTGCGCTAAGACCTTCAGGAGCACCGATGAGCCATACAAGAATAGCTACTACAAGCGGTGCAAATAATTTCCAATTCAACTTCATTAAGAACACTCCTTACTAAAAATAAAACTGCAAAATTGCTAATACAGTATAGCAGAATTTTTTTAGTGAGAATATAATATTCGTCATAATACTTATTGATTAATACTAAACTTTTAGTAATAGTTTTTACTAGATATTTTTGGTTTTATACAATACAATATAAATATCGAAAATTATTAATTTAACTAAAATTACTGAAAGGATTTAAATGAAACCTTTTATACGCTAAATAAAATCTTTATGGTTTCCAGTCATTATCGTATCAATTCTTTCGTTACTCACCGTGGCAGGCACATTATATATACCAACCTTAACGGCCACAATCATCAACGATGGCGTAGATATTCGCGACGTATCTCGTGAAAGCTTACACAACACGGTAGGCATGGTACTGCAAGATACTTGGATTTTTACCGGCACTATCACAGAACAAGGAACACACCACGAACTCATCAAACGCGGTGGTCACTATAAAGAACTATACGAAAACTATGTGGCAGGAATAAGTATATAAAATTCAGGATTGCCATTAACATCAATGTGAAGGGTTCCATATCCATCATTGATATCTTTCGTCATTTCATATATAGTAACCATAGAAGCAGAATTACTGGTCTGACTACCTGTACCTTTATGTACAGCAGCAGCAGTAATTCTGCTTTTTATTATAATATATAATTTCATATAAATTAAAATCATTAGGTGAAACCCTTATTTTATTCAAACCTTGTTCCGTAGTTAACCTAATAGCACCTAAATCAAACAAATCAAAATCATGTGACGACCCATGACACGCAGCTTGATAGTACTGATAATTATATTGTTTTTGAAGCTTGTCTAAATCTTTTTCGTTTAGTATACTATTGTTAATCATAAACTGATTAACACTCATTTGTCCGCTTGATTGGACGTTATTGACTGTTAGTTGGTTTATTTTTTGTATTACCATACAATAGAATTACAGGAAAAAAGAACCACCGATAAGCTGCAACTTATCGGTGGTTCTCTTATTTATTCACCTTTTGGTACGAACCATAGGCCGTTATTATTTTTCTCCATGTAGTCTTTGAATTCTTGAGATTGGTAAGCTGCTACAATGTCTTTTGCCCATTGTGCATCTTTATTTTTCTCATTAACTACAAGTTGTAATAACCATTGTGGCAATACATCTTCATTTGCCAATGCGGATTTAGGATCGATTTTTGCATTATAGATAATAGCACCTGTAATAACGATATAATCAAAATCAGTACGTACAGAAGGAATTGTAAGGGATTTCATTTCTGTAAATTTAAGATGTTTAGGGTTTTCAACAATATCCGCTTGTGTTACTGTTGCTAAATCTTTGTTAGGATCAAGTTTAATCCAACCGATTTTTTGCAATAGCGCATAAGCACGAGCCATGTTGGATGCATCATTAGGTACTGCAATTGTGTCGCCATCTGCCACTTGATCTAGAGATGTTTTAGAACCACTAAAGATCCCTGCTGGTACTGTTGGAATTGGAGTTAAGGCTACAAGATGGCCATTTTGTTTTTCGTTGAAGTTTTTCATGTATGCTGTATGTTGTTCAACGTTAAAATCTACTTCACCATCACTCAACACTTGATCTGCTTGTACCAAGTCAGACATGTCTACACCTTTAAAGGTATATCCTTGTTTTTCCAAAATTGGTTTTACACCTTTTTCAAACAATTCAGAGTATGGGCCTTGAGATTTACTATAAGTTAATTCTTTTTTAGCACCATTATCACTATTGTTTGAGCCGCAGCCTGCGATAAAAGCTACACTAAATACTAATGCTGCACCAAGGGCAAGAAGCTTTTTAAATTTCATAGTATTTTCTCCTATATTTTCACAATCAATATAACTAAAATCTATTTCATCAAATTAGGAACGACGCGCACGACGTGCGAAATAGTTACCTATTGTTTGAATAATTTGAACAAAAATAATCAAAATAATTACGGTAAATAACATCAATGGGAAGTTCAATCGTTCATAACCATAGGTGAGGGCCAAATCACCTACACCACCAGCACCAATAGCACCAGCCATAGCAGTAGCACCGATTAGACCAATAGTACCCGTTGTAATAGATAAAATAAGTGAACCCTTTGCTTCTGGTAAAAGAAAATGCCAAATCACCTCAAAATAAGAGGCCCCCATTGATTGTGCAGCCTCGATAATCCCTTTATTAACCTCTAAAATAGAGTTTTCAAAGAGTCGAGCTAGATAAGGGGCAATAAATATAACAAGTGGTACAATAGCCGCTGTTGTACCAACACGAGTACCTACAATCATCTTAGTTAACGGTAATATAAACACCATCAAAATGATAAATGGTACGGAGCGTACAATATTAACAATTGTATTTGTAATGGTATAAACAATACTATTTTTGACGATACCATTAGGATTTGTTACCACCAATGTAACTGCGATAATTAGACCTAATACAGTACCAATGAATAGAGATAGGAACACCATATATAATGTCTGTTCTGCGGCTAATAATAACTGCGCTCCTGGAACACCAAGTTCTTGCATGAAGAAATCCATTATAGTGTCACCTCCTGCCATTCAATACCTTGAGCAACAAGATACTCTTTTACCTTGCCCACCTCAAGATCATCGCCAATAAACTGAACAATGAATATACCAAGTACAGTATGTTCTAACTCTGTTACCGTAGCAAATAATACACTCGTTTCTAAATCAAAGGTTTTATTAATATGATATAGAACATTATCTGTCGTATTATTTCCTAAGAAATGCATCTTAAGAATTGTGTATGGCCTTTTATCACAAGCTAATGTATGTTTCACAGTTGATGGAATCTCATCAGGAATTACAGTCCTAACAAATCGCTTTGTTGTTTCGTGTTTAGGTTTACTAAACACCTCAAGTACAGATCCGCTCTCTATGAGCTTTCCATGCTCCATAACTACAACACGATTACATATTTTCTGAATTACATCTATCTCATGAGTTACGATAACTACTGTTACCCCTAGTTCACGATTAACACGTTCTAATAATTGTAATATAGATTCTGTTGTATCAGGATCTAGAGCGCTAGTTGCTTCATCACAAAGCAATATGGATGGATCTGTAGCTAATGCACGGGCAATACCAACGCGTTGCTTTTGACCGCCAGATAATTCTCCAGGATATGCATTTGCTTTATCGCCTAAATCAACAAAGTCTAATAAGGTTTTAACCTTTTTATCAATGTCGGATTTTGGTACCCTATTAAGAATTAGCGGGATAGCCACATTATCATACACAGATTTAGCATTCAATAAATTAAACTGTTGAAATACCATGCCGATGCGCTTACGAACCTTTCTGAGCTCGTTAAAACTTAAGCCATTGATATTCACACCATCTATTTCAACATGACCAGAGGTAGGTACCTCTAAAGCATTAATCATTCGTAACAGTGTGGATTTGCCAGCTCCACTGAAGCCAATAATGCCAAATATGTCCCCTTTTTCTATGGTAAAGTTTACATCAGATAATGCAGTAACCTTTTGCTTATTAACGTCAAATTCTTTCGTTACATTTCGTATAGCAATCACTGTACCGCCTCTTTCCCTTTATATTGATAGGAATTAATATTTCTCCTAAAACATATCTTAAAGGTATGTTTTAATTATGTACTTAGATTACTACAATTTATAATGACTGTCAAACAAAAAAGAACCTCACTAATTAAAAGATTGAGGTTCTTTTATTATATAGCTCTTATCTTATAAGGGTTTACATCCCTATTTATCTAATTTTATATTTTTTACATCAAGCTGAACCGATTCAGACTCTAACAAAATAACTTATCTATATCGATTAAAAAGATATAGGGATCCTAAAATGACCGGTGCCCCAATATAGAGCCCCATATTAGGAATTTCTCCCAATAAAAATGCAGCTACAATAGCTGCCACTATGGGCGAGATATACATAAAGTTGGTTACATCTGAAACCTTTTCAGCATGTTCCAAGGCATAGCTCCAGAGAACAAAGCTTAACGCACTAGATAGGAATGCTAAATAGGCCATGGCAAATTTTGCACTAATCGGTGCCACAGCTATCATTTCAATGGCATGTTCCGCAAAAGGCAAGGCCATAATGGCACCTGTAAACATAGACCACATGGCGATAGTGATAGGCTTATATCCTTTTAAACTAAGGCCACGATTAAGGATATTATAAACTGCAAAGAGTGTCATCCCCAGCAAAGTCCATAATGCACCTGTAGGAATTGTAAGGGTTGAATTCCAAAGAATAATTATGGCTACACCTATAAAAGCTGTTATTGTAAATAACCAGCCTATGGGGCGTATTTTATCTTTATAAACAATCATGGCCATCAGTGCCGTCGTCATCGGAGTCAAGGCCATAATAATACTGGATGTGGCCGCCGGAATTGTGCGCAAACCTTCATTAAAAACAACTTGATAACAAAATTCCCTGTGGCGCCTAACAGAATATATAGTCCCCACTCACGCCATGTTGTCGGTATGTGTAAGCCTTTTACAACACCGATTACCAGCATAAGTAAGGCCCCACCCATAACCCTTGCCACAGAAAGTGTTAATGAATCTACAGATTGTAATGCTATTTTACTGAAAGGAAATGCAGTAGCCCATACAGCAATTGTAGCAGATGCACCTAAAAGTGCTTTCTTTCGATTTGTCATTAACATCCGCCTTTCAATAGTATTCGCATATACAATCTTATAATCCACTTTGATTAACGTATATTCTATCCAAATTATTTCTATCTTGATTCATTCTACCAAGATCATGTTATCTACATGTTTTATAGCTTAATAACACTATCTCAATAGTACCATAATATACCCCTAACACTACAATAAATTAAATCATACTTTTTATTCCTATGAAGGGGATGATTTCTTCCTTATGGGATCTACAAAATGTGTAACAAAGTCGTTGGAACAAATAATAACGCTTTATGAAAACTATGTAGCAAATATGTCCATATAATTAATACAACTATTCACTTAACTTGACTATTGTAAGTTCACTATTGATTCCATTAATTTCAATTTGATTTTCTGATTCAGACACAGAAAAATCGTCTACAAGATGTCCACGATCTTCAAAGAGCAATTTAGTGCGAATACCTTTTTTCACCGCTTTGAAAGCATACTCGTGAGGGACATGCAGCCGAGATTTCGCCGATATCTGATTCACATCAATTCGCCCCGTATAATCCGCTACATATATCTCCATTGGAGAGTTGTTATCCAACTCTATATGACTGTTACCGCCGGCAATATAAATTTCTTTAGCCTCTCCATCTAGCTCAAACTTTTCACTAATAATATCAAATAGCTCCAGTTTTTCACAATGGGTCGCTAACTCCGTATCTCCCATATATTTTTCAGACAAATTTATAAAAATCGACAGATGTTCTTTTACAAGCTCTTCAGATAAGGATTTGGAACGATTTACATCCACATCGATACGCCTTTTGATATCATCGATTTTTACTTTCACCAGTTCCGTCAAATTTTCAATAGTATCACTGACCAGTTGAACCTTTATCTTCTCACCCTCTCCAGCTCTCATTTTTACGCGATTAACAGAACCCAGTTTAATGTCGAAATGTTTTATCTCATCGATATCGTATTCTACAATACTTTCATAAGGATATCGAGGTTTAACCGCTTCTTCTGAAAGCAATTCATCCACAGAGACATTGAATACACCTGAAAGGGCCTTTAAATTTGAAATATCCGGCATCCCATTGCCCGATTCCCACTTTGTTATGGCCTGTCTCGACACATTGAGCGTTTCCGCTAATTTCCCTTGAGATAATCCAGATTGTTTTCTATACTCCCGTAATTTTTCATTAAAATCCATAATGTGACCTCCTATTTTAGGCAATATCAGTTACTCTTCAACAAGAGCTGCTCAGAGTATAGTATATAGTGTCAGTGTAGAAAAGAAACGCTTGTTTTCCTGGCTGGCAACGTTCCGTAGCATCGCAATATATGTGGCATTTATAAAGACTTACAGGCTAATTCTATACAAGATGTAAACGACCGCTTGAACTATGCACAAATATAAGCTATCCAATATTATTGAAAAATCGGTATCCAAGGTTTCTTAACAATATTGATATGCAATTTCATATTATTATATATACATTAAATAAAATCACAAAAAGCAAAAACTCATACAAATCTATATATACTGGTGTATTCAAACAATTTAGCTTATGGAAGTTTATGAGATACTTCACAAAATCGCATAGTATGTATTGAAAATCTATATCATCTATTCATTGTGGAATTGTGACAAACATTGTACACTATAGGCATAGAAATCTATAGTTATATCCTTTTATGGAGGTGCAAAATGCAACATACTGCATGGAAAGATTTTAACACAGGTGTGTGGGATAAAGCCGTTGATGTACGCGACTTTATTCAAAGAAACTATATTCCCTATGAAGGGGACGATTCCTTCCTTGCTGGTCCTACAGAACGAACAACAAAATTGTGGGAACAAGTAATGAAGCTTTATGAAGAAGAACGTGAAAAAGGCGGCATGCTCGATGCTGATACTTCTGTGGCCACACACATTACTGCCCATGCGCCAGGATATATCGACAAAGACCTTGAAACAATCGTTGGTTTGCAAACTGACAAACCTTTGAAACGCGCTATGTTCCCATATGGTGGCTTGCGCACAGCAAAATCCGCTATCGAAGAATACGGATTCAAAATGGATCCGCAAACAGAGGACTTCTTCAAGAAACATCGCAAAACTCACAATGATGGCGTATTTGATGTATATACTCCAGAAATGCGTGCTGCACGTACAGCTCATATTGTAACTGGTTTGCCAGATGCGTACAGCCGCGGTCGTATTATCGGTGACTATCGCCGTATCGCTCTTTACGGTGTTGATTATCTCATTGAAGATAAAAAAGAACAATTTAGCATCACAATGGGTGACATGCTAGAGGATGTCATTCGCGACCGTGAAGAAATACAAGATCAAATCCGTTCTTTGAAAGAATTGAAAGAGATGGCAGCGTCCTATGGCTATGATATTTCCAAACCAGCTAAGGATGTTCGTGAAGCTATGCAATGGATTTACTTCGGCTATCTTGGTGCCATTAAAGAGCAAAACGGTGCTGCTATGTCCATCGGCCGTAACTCCACATTCCTCGATATCTATGCGGAACGAGACCTTCGCAACGGCACATACACAGAGGAACAAATCCAAGAATTCGTAGACCATTTCATCATGAAATTGCGCATGGTTCGCTTCGCACGTATCCACGAATACAACAATTTGTTCACAGGTGACCCTGTTTGGACCACTGAATCCATCGGTGGTATGGGTACTGACGGCCGTACATTGGTGTCCAAGATGTCCTTCCGTTACCTACATACATTGACTAACCTTGGCCCTGCTCCAGAGCCAAACCTCACTGTATTGTGGTCCCCTCGCATGCCTATCGGTTTCCGCCGTTTCTGTGCGAAATTATCCATCGAAACATCTTCCATTCAATACGAAAACGATGAATTGATGCGTCCTAACTCTGGTGATGACTACGCAATCGCATGTTGTGTATCCCCAATGCGTATCGGTAAAGAAATGCAATTCTTCGGTGCTCGTTCCAACTTGGCTAAATGCTTGCTTTACGCAATCAATGGCGGTGTTGACGAAAAGTTGAAGAAACAAATTGGTCCTAAATATCGCCCTATCACTTCCGAATACTTAGAATTTGACGAAGTATGGGAAAAATTCGACGACATGATGGAATGGTTGGCAGGCGTATATGTAAATGCATTAAACATCATTCACTACATGCACGATAAATATGCTTATGAAAAACTAGAAATGGCCTTGCATGACCGCAAGGTAACTCGTTGGTTTGCAACTGGTATCGCTGGTTTATCCGTAGTAGCAGACTCCTTATCCGCTATTAAATATGCTAAAGTAAAACCTATTCGTGATGAAAATGGCATCGCTGTTGATTTCGAAATCGAAGGCGACTTCCCTAAATATGGTAACGATGATGACCGTGTAGATAGCTTGGCAGCAAAAGTTGTTTCCACATTTATGAACAAAATTCGTAAACATCCTACATATCGTCAATCCGTTCCTACTATGAGCTTGTTAACAATTACTTCCAACGTAGTATATGGTACTGCTACAGGTTCTACTCCAGACGGCCGTAAAGCTGGCGAAGCTTTCGCTCCTGGCGCGAACCCAATGCACGGTCGTGATTCTCACGGTGCCGTATCTTCATTGGCATCCGTAGCTAAAATGCCATGGCGTGATTGCTCCGATGGTATTTCTAATACCTTCTCTATCATTCCGGACGCATTAGGTAAATCTGGTGAAACATTTGTTTCCGTCAGCGATTTTGATATTGAGTTAGACCCTTCTCAATTGCCTAACAGCAATACAAACTTCGCATGCAGCGAACCAAATGTTACTATAAAGGAAGATAAATAAAATCTTCCACAGTATCGGACTGCTTTCACCGGCACCGATACGAGTGTTAGTCTTGGTTGAAAGGAGGTTATACCCATGAGCAACCAACAAGTTGATAACTTGGTAGAGTTATTGGATGGTTATTCCCAAAAGGGCGGCCATCATTTGAACGTTAACGTGTTTACTCGTGAAACATTGTTAGACGCTCAAAAACATCCTGAGTTGTACCCTCAATTGACGATTCGTGTATCCGGTTATGCGGTGCACTTCAACAAATTGACAAAACAACAACAGGACGAAGTTATTTCCCGTACATTCCATCAACGTATCTAATCGAGGTTTCCTATGACTGGACGTATTCATTCGGTTGAAACGATGGGTACGGTTGATGGTCCAGGCATGCGCATGGTGGTATTTCTTCAAGGATGCCCCATGCGCTGTGCTTATTGCCATAATCCTGATACATGGGATGAAACTAGCGATAATGCTAAATTCATGACCGTAAAGGAATTATGGGACCAGTACGAACGTAACCGCCAATTTTATACTAATGGTGGTATCACCGTCACAGGTGGGGAAGCTCTTATGCAAATCGACTTTGTTATTGAGCTTTTCACATATTTCCGTGAAAGAAACGTCCATACCTGTTTAGATACAAGTGGAATTTGTTTTGACCCCCACCAAGAGGTGGCATACCGTAAATTACTCAGTGTAACTAGTCTCGTCATCCTAGACATTAAGGAAATCGATCCAGCCAAGCATTTATGGTTAACGGGTAAACCGTTAGAGCCCATTCTCGGGTTTGCTCGATTGACGGCAGACGTGGAAGTTCCGATTTGGGTTCGTCACGTAGTAGTCCCTACGATTACAGATAATGCCGATCGTCACTATCGTCTAGGCTTTTTCCTAGGATCTCTGAAAAATTTACAAGCCGTTGATTGCTTACCTTATCACGTTATGGGTATTGCTAAATATAAGGAGTTAGGTATTCCCTATCGCCTAGAGGGCATCCCAGCTGCAACGAAAGATATTGCAGCTAAAGCGACAAGAACCGTGGTGGAAGGCATCAAGGCCTATAGACGCCATTGGTGGAGTCCCATCAAAACACAACATCAATCATAATCAAGTTTGAGGATAACTACCTCCCTTGATATATATAAATATATATACCAAGACTTGATCTATGATAGCCCTAATCAATAGAGCCGCCCCCATACAACCGGGGACGGCTCTTATTGCATTTAAATAAACTTTCTATCATACAAACGGGCAGCGATGAGGACCACTAAACAAGATCCCACATTATGCACTAATGCACCTGTAGTAGGCGTCAAAACCTCAAGCAATGAGAGAATAATAGCGATACAATTAATGACCATTGATAAAGCAATACTAAATTTTATAGTTTTAATCGTAGCATCTGATAATCGTTTAATATAAGGAATTTTACTAAGGTCATCACTCATCAAAGCAATGTCTGCTGTTTCTATGGCAATATCACTACCAATAGTCCCCATTGCAATACTCACATCAGCAGTCTTCATAGCCGGTGCATCGTTAATTCCATCGCCAACCATACAAACCTTATGATGTTTCCCTTGCAATGATTCGATAATACTTACTTTTTCTCCTGGTAAAAGCTCCGCATGTATTTCGGAAACGCCAGATTTCTTTCCAATATATGTAGCTGCTTCTTTACTATCACCAGTAAGTAATACTGTTGTCATATCTAAGCTTGAGATAGCAGATATCATATTTATCGCATCATTTCGCATTGTATCAGATAATGTAATGATACCTATAATATGCTCTTTATCTGCAATAATGACAGATACCTTTCCTTCACTTCGATATACATTAATGGCTTTTTGAATAGAATCACATACAATAATATTATGCTCTTCAAGAAATCGTTCATTTCCACAATATAATTCCCGACCTTTTATTACGGCTATAATCCCTTTACCTACAGACATCGTAAATGAAGTAGTATCAAGTATTTCTAAATCTTGCTCTATGGCATGAGAAACGATAGCCTTGCCAATAGGATGTTCGCTCTTAGCCTCTACAGATGCAGCTAATTGAAGAATATCAATCTCACTATAATCTGTATCAACGGCTAAAATAGATTGAACTGATAACTGACCACGTGTTAATGTGCCGGTTTTATCAAATGCCATGGTATCTACTTTTCCCATAGTTTCAAGAATTTCACCAGATTTAATAATAACGCCATGTTTAGTAGCTTGACCAATAGCGGCCATAACCGCAGTAGGTGTAGCAAGCACCAATGCACAAGGACAAAACACAACCAACACAGTAACACCGACGATGATATTACCAGTTACTAAATAGCCTATACATGCAATCATCAATGCAATAGGAACCAATCGACTAGCAACAATATCAGCTATACGCTGAATCGGAGCCTGTTTCTGTTCCGCATTTTTAATAAGTTGAATCATTTTTTGAATAGAACTATCTTCGCCCACTTTGGTAGCTATAATATCTATGGCACCAAAACAGTTAATCGTTCCGCCAAATACATCATCATCAATTGTTTTATCAACAGGGATAGACTCTCCTGTCATAATAGATTGATCTACCGTTGTTTCACCATTAATAATGCGTCCATCTACAGGCATCGTTTCGCCCGGAAGGATTCGTAAATAATCACCACTTTGTATAGACTCTACAGGAACCATCATTTCTTTGTTATCTTGTATTTTACGACCCTTAACAGGTGCTAATGAAATTAACTTCTTTAACCCTTTTTTTGCTCGCTCCGTAGTTGCTTCTTCAAGGAGAGCGCCTAAAGCCATAATAAAGGCGACCTCACCAGCCGCAAATATATCTCCAATAGCAATGGCCGCAAACATAGCCATGGAAATCAATAAAGCTGACGAGATTTTACTAATCCCCTTATTATATATAATCCTTCGTATAGATAAATATACAAGAGGAAAACCACAAATAATAACGGTAATCCAGGAAGGTTCAAAAGGGATTATATTTTGAAATAGTCTCTGTCCACAAAACTCTTCTATCAAATGCGGAATTCCATCAAGCAGTAAAAATAGCCCCGCTAAAATCGTCATATATAAACCAGATAATATATCATGTATTCGATGTACCATATGGCAATCCCCTTATCAGACTTTCCCAATCAATATGAATTGAATTACAACTATACTTACAGTACAATAATTACAATAGCGAACACCTTGTTCATTTTAATTGTATCAACCTATGGTATTAATACAATATATAAAACAGCGTATATGTTCATTATGGAACATATACGCTATTCTGTACTTAAAGAATGACAGGAGTTATTATGGATCGTAGACAGAAAAAAACTCGTAAAGCCATATTTATAGCTTTTAACAAATTATTATCTAATAAGGCGTATGACAAAATCACCGTTCAAGAAATCATTAGTGCCGCAGACATTGGCCGCACCACCTTTTATGCTCATTTCGACACAAAAGAAGCATTGCTAGAAGCACTCTGCGAAGACTTATTTTTACATATAAAAGATAGTATTAATCACTTACCGCATGCTCATGGGCTGTATCAACAAAGTATTTACCCTGTCTCAGTATTTGGTCATTTATTACAACATTTACAGCAAAATGAAAATAAAATCCTCGAACTACTAGCTAGTGATAATAACGAAATCTTTTTGCGCTATTTCAGGGATCATCTAAATGAGTTGGTACAAGGATATTTTATCAACCAAGACCGTAAAGCAAATACAAATCTACCGGATGACTTTATTATTAATCATATTTCAGGTAGCTTTGTGGAAATGGTGTTATGGTGGGTAAAAAACGGCATGAAAGAATCGCCTACAGAATTAGACAATTACTTCCATGCCGTTATAGAACCTATTATATAATTATTTAAAATTTATCAAGATACAACATTGATTGGTTCCCCCTTAAAGAAGGCTTGTACATTATCTCGAATAATGCCTACCAAGCGTTGACGTGTTTCAAGGCCTTTCCAACCCATGTGCGGAGTAATGATGACGTTATCTAGTGTATAGAGAGGACTATCCTCTGCAGGAGGCTCTACCTCCTGTACATCAAGACCGGCTCCAACAATGCGTTTAGCGGCTAATGCTTCACAAAGGTCCCTTTCATTAATAAGAGGTCCACGACCCGTATTCACAATGACCGCATTAGGTTTCATCTTACCGATTGTTTCTTTATTAATAAGATGTTTAGTTTGGTCATTTAGCGGGCAATGTAAGGAAATATAGTCACTATTAGCTAGCAATTCATCAAGGCTCACATAACGAATGCCATCACCATCAGCCTTTGGTGTACGTGTATGCACTAAGATGTTCATGCCTAGCGCTTTTGCAACTTTGATGACTTCCATACCGATGTGACCAGCTCCGACAACACCTAAGGTTTTACCATTCACTTCTGTATGGCTCACTTGAAGGTATTTCGTGAAATTGCTGCGATTACCTTTAGCCAGCATACCAATTTGTTGCTGCATGGTAGATGCAAAATTGAGGATCATCATGATCACCGTATGTGCTACACGCTCTGTGCTATACGCAGGAATATTGCACACAGTGATGCCCTTTTTCTTTGCTGCGTCAAGGTCAATATTATTATAGCCAGTACCTGCTTCTACGATAAGCTCTACAGTATCAGGAAATTGTGAAAGCAGATCGGCACTTACAGGCAATTCTTTTGTAACCACAACACGAGCACCTTGAATCCGTTCAATAAGCTCAGCATTCGTACTATCTTCGTAGACCTGCACATCATTAGATAATATGGAGAAATCCAATGCATGGTCATAATTCATTTTGCCTGCATTTACCACTACTACACGTTCGCTCATGAGAACCTCCTAAATTGAATAGCTTTAAATATATGTAATACTACTTCTATATAAATTATACTATTATTTATATAAATTTATACTAAAATAACTTCTATTATATATCAACTACCTATACCAATTAATATACTTTCACAACTAATTAGTATACTTTCACAATTATTGTATATAATATATGTATAAATCCTATAAAATTCAAAGTAAAACTCATTTTTCTGTATATAACTTTCACAAAAGTATTGTGTAATTCCCCAAAAGTTATAAAATAAAAGTAATGTTATATAGAATTGAGGAATACAATGAGACCTACCTATTTGACCATAAACACAAGTCTCGTTCGCGAGAATTTGCGTAAAATTAAAGATAGTTTACCTGAATGGAGTACGTCTACAGCTGTCATCAAGGCCAATGGCTACGGCCACGGCAGTGTTATGATGGGGCGTATTGCCGTGGAGGAAGGTTACGAATCCTTAGCCGTTGCTATTCCAGAGGAGTCCGTACCACTTCGCAATGCAGGTATTATGGTACCTATTTATTTATTAGGACTCACAAGGCCACAATCCTTTGAACTTGTGGCAGACACTAATTCGATTCCTGCCGTTTGTGAATCTACCGACTTGGAATCACTCAATAAAGTAGCCGATAATCACGACATGATTATTCGCGTTGCTGTTGCCGTTGATACAGGCATGCATCGCATCGGTATCAAGCCTGAGGATGCCATTGAGTTTATCAAACGCATTGAGTCCTACGAAAATTTGGAAATAGACGGATTCTTCTCTCACATGAGCAATGCTGATGCGGCGGATCAATCACACGCCCATAGCCAAACGCAAAAATTTCATCGCATGGTAGATGAAATACGAGCATTCCGTCCAGAAGCAGATTACCGTTTCTCCCTCGCCAACAGTGCAGGTCTTTTATCTGTCAAAGATAGTCTATTCACAGATGCTCGTCCTGGTATTATTCAATACGGTATCATGCCATCTCTTGATGTGCCAAATCGATTGGGCTTAAAACCTGTTTTATCTTTCCATAGTGAAGTTGTTCATGTACAACATATCCCTGCTGGCGAAGGCATTGGATATGGATCTACCTATATCACAACTGAACCAATGACAATTGCTACTATCCCTGTAGGCTATGCGGATGGCTACCCTCGTAGTTTATCCAATCGGGGCACCGTACTGATTCATGGCACTCGTTGTCCCGTAGTAGGTCGTATTTGTATGGATCAATTCATGGTTTCTGTTCCGGATACAATCACGGTAAAGCCTGGCGATAAGGTGGTGCTTCTAGGGTCTCAAGGTCATGAAAGCATTTCTGCTTTAGAAATTGCAGCCCTTGCTTCCACAATTCCTTATGAGATCTTTTGTGGATTCTCAGAGCGCGTACCACGACAATATATTTAACCTATGTAAAATAAAGAAAGCCCGTATCACATGTAGAATTCTACATGTGATACGGGCTTTCTTGCTCTCCTATACCTAGCGTGCTGTAAAGCAGTTACGTTCTTATTGTGAGAGAGAGTATATATACCAAGTATATAATCTTATGATTCGGAGGGAACCACAATTCATAAGGGGCCCTCTGAACGATAGATGGCATAGGAGAGAGTCAATGTTTATCTATCCAATCCAGAGGGCTGTGTGTAATTGTTTATTGTGTGTGTTGTTTATTGTGTGTGTTTTTGTGTGTTTTTGTGTGTTGTGTATGTGTGTGTAAGTGTATTTATGTTATGTGTGTATAGTTTTGAGTGCTTAGTGTTCGTTTTTGAAAGGGTTTGCTTTACAGCGCTATAGAATAGGAGATCAACTTATTTTGCTACCGTCCCTGTTTTAGCATCCAATACAACGGATATCGGTTTATTTTGTGCATCATGGAATTCTATGGTATATAGTGGTTTACCATTTTGATTAGCAAGAGACCACGCATTAATACCAGTCACTACCTTGCCAGACTGTACGAAAGCTGCATTAATTGCCACATGTGGAGGTATTACTGTTCCAGCATCAATAGCACTAGCTTCCATAGATGCATCATATGCTTTAGGAGTACCATCCGTTACATTACCAGTAGCCACATCTAGAGTCATAGAATGAGCACCACTAGTATTAAAACCAGCTACTTCATAGATGGCAGTTTTACCTTGAGTTTTGAAGGATACATTAGTGATTTTGGAGTTTCCAAATTTACTTTCGAATTGGTCAATTAAATAATTAGCACCAACTACGAAAATACTATTTTGGTCTACTACGCCTTCTTGCTGATTGGTTGTGCTAGGTTGTGATTTTCTACTTTTAGAGTTTTTTTTTCCTCTTTAGTAGGCTCTTCTTTATCAGCTTTTTTTTCGTCTTTCACAACTTTTACTTTAGGCGCTTTGTCTACTGCAGCTTTTTTAGTATTTTTAACTTCTTTATCATGCTTTGCTACAGATTCTGATTTTTTATCGCCACCGCGTACTACTCTTGTTTCACTAGGAGCTTTAGCTACAGATGCAGTTTCAATAGTAGGAACTGCTGCTGCAGGATTTTCTGTACTAGGTACTACAGTTTCTTGAGCTACTGGTGTTTTAACATCTTGTGTAGCTGTTGGAACTGGTGTAGTATTACGAACTGCGGTACCTACTTGATTACCGTCTGCTACAGGAGCTACCGGAGTTTTAGGTGCAACTGCAGTAGTAGCCACATCTGGAGCCACCGCTACAGTAGGAACTACTGGATCAGTAACTGGTTGTGCTGGAGTCGCTGCACTCGCTGTTTCTTGTGTAACAGGCATTGGAGTTACTGGTTCAGCTGCTGTTACAGCTACAGTGGCACCAAATACGCCAGCCACTGCTAAAGCAATACTACTTTTTAAAATAGATTTTTTCATCTTGTCCTCCTTATTAATTCATTTACATGCAACTTTACGCATGTATATTTCCAGTCAACTCAATATCATCATGTAAGTTCCAAAACATATATCTAGCATGGACTTGTAGATATATAGTTTGGAAATTTCAGATATAGTTGAGTTTGTCTTTCGACTGGTACACATACTATCGATAGTCTATGAAGTCAAAATGTAGAAGAACCATTAAATGCTTATTTTATAGTGAGTTTAGAATGAATTTATATATAATTCCTATGAAATCCTATGGGATTTACTTTATACTTAAAAATTCCATGAATAACATGTCAAAAGCCGTTTACCCCATATATAAGGGATAAACGGCTTTCAAAATACACGTATTGATATCTAAAAATTCACATTCATGAGCAAACTTTCACAAAAAATACTTCAATACTAGTTATTTTTTTAAGAAAAACAGTATTAATGTATTTAATTATTATATTCAGAATAAAATAACTAAGCACTATTAAGATATAATAACTAGTCAATCATATATTAGTCGTCAAATTTAACAGATAGCAATTTACCGTTCATTGCATCCATACGTACATGTACCTCTTTATTATCTTCTGTACCAAAGCTAACTTTGTACACGATTTTACCTTTATCATAGCGCACAGCCCATTCGTTGAGACTCACAGCTTTGCCTTTTGTTTGGGCATAAGCAAAGTTCACCACTGCTGCAGGAGGTAAAATTTCTCGTGGATCAAAAGATTTTTTCTTTAACGATTTATGGAAGTCCCCTTCGCGTTTTTCAAAGATTTGATTAGTAGCATAGATATACGTTAACTCATATTTGCCAGTTTCATCAAAACCTTCTACATCATACTTAATTTGACCTCCATCCGCATCAAAGGCGATTTCCGTAATTCCAGCATTTGGATGATTTTGGATAAAGGCATTTAATAAACCATTAGCACCTACAATTGCCGCATGGTTGCCATCAACAACTGCCACAGTTGGCTCTACAGCTACTAAAGGGGCTGCACTTGCATTTGGCATGCCAAATGCCGCTGCCAAGGCCAATACAAGGCTACCTTTTACAAAAAATGATCTCATTGGTTCCTCCATATCTCAAACAGTTATCATAACAATATATATACAATTATACACTAAATCAACACGGTTTATAATCTTTATTTATATAATTAGTGCATGTACCTGCACCCTATGATACAATGCACATAGATTCATTTTTGTAACTACATGTGAGCTAACTATGATTTCAATTTACCCCACTATATATCACGAATTTCAATGCAAGGCCAATCGATGCGAAAATACATGTTGTCAGCTGTGGACCATCGATATAGATGAACATACTGCTGAACGTTATCATTCCATGACAGGTTCTCTTGGTGAAAGTTTACAACAAGCCATCACGGTTGATGACGAAGGTAGTCATTTCGTATTTTCCAAAACACAACCTATGTGCCCCTTACTCAATGAAAATGGACTGTGTAAGGTTGTACTCGAATTGGGCGAAGAAGGACTTTGCGACACCTGCCATATGCATCCGCGCTTTTATAAATATATTGAAGACTTAGAGCTATGTGGAGTCGGTTTATCTTGTGAAGCCTCTGTTGAGTTATTAGCCCAAAATAAAACGGTAGACTCCCTCCTCTTTACAATTGAGGATGACGATAACGAATTTACTTCTGAGGAGCGATTAACACTTCAGAATGTATTTGAATTATTGGCCCTTGATCTAGATTCTAATCTATTCCAATATGCGCCAAATCCCACAAAACAGTCTTTCAAAGAATTATTAGACCTATATAAAAAAACGGAACCCATCGATGAAAATTGGACTGCACAGGTTAATACATTATCTAGTAAACTAGACCAACTCGCCGCATCCGTACAGACCTATATACAGCAAGAGGATATGAGCCTATTTAACAAAGTGTACCAATATATATTGTATCGCCAAATTGATATGCTATCAGACCATTCCTTGGAATCTATCTTAGCTTATGCAAAGGATGGTACTGACTATATACTTATGGCTAGCGCCTTAGAGGGGCAGCCCTTAAAGCAAATTGCAAGATGGTCACAACAAATCGAATACGACGAAGATAATGTGGCGCTATTATTACAATACTATGAAGCCCAACTTATAGAGTGAAAAAAACCGCAAGAATTTTATCTTGCGGTTTTTAGGTCTTATCACAATACATCATTTGATTAGGGTGTGAACAAAGCGGATCCATTGAGGTAATATGGAGACAGATAATAATGCTACAATAAATACAGCATAATATTGACTAAACATCGTAATAAGATACGCCATATCTCCAACATATTTTTGAAGGGATAGCGAGAAGAAAATAATCCCTAGTATATGAACTAATACTAAGACAACCGTGCGAAGTGCATTTGTATAAGCTATGCCATATATATAATTGCGCAGCACGCCGCTATACGTACCATGTCCACCCACTAAAATAAGTAAGCGCCATATGACGAATGAACCGATGATAATTTGAAAAATCAAGAATGTAGAACTTGCTAGAGTGCTAACTAAATCAAAATGAGTTAACCCAGTAATCCGTTTAATCCCAAGCAATGGAGATATAACTTTTACCATAAACGGTAAGCTATAGGTCATTATATATAATACAATAGTAGATACAACTAGATTCAGAATGGCTCTCGTATGAGATCCGTAATTGATAATATTTTGAAATGATTGTTCGCTAAGTTTGGTAAATAAATGTAATATATCCTTATACCATGTCATAAATGCTCCTTTTAGTTTAAAACTAGTAAAAAAGGACGAGTCATAGCTCATCCTAGATATATCATATGTATTTTATCGAGTCAACATATAAACCCATTCAAACACGTGTGCTACCAAAAGAGCAATCAACATTAGAATCAGACCTTCATAAGGGGTCCCATTAATACATGCTCCCGCAATACGTCCCATAGTTTGTAACAATAATACGGTACTTAAAATACATAGCACAATCATACAGAAGCCAATGATCGCTTGCAGTATTAATGGTACCGAAGTTAGAATCAGCATAATCCCTGCTGTAAAAGTAATCAGTGCCACAACAAGTTGAGCAAATGACATGATATGCAAAATACCGGTTGTAACAGTTCGAACATAGAATTTACGCTGTTGAGCAACCGCATAGACTATAATGATACATGCCATGAGAATTACTTTTCCGATTACCCATGCAAAGCGACCTATATTCCAAAATTCTCTAGGACTACCCATCTGTTCCAAAAAAAGTTGTATTTCATGTTGACCGACTGGAAGAGATAGCGATTCCCACCTTACCAATAACGAAGAATTACGTATAAACGCACGTATAGCATCTAAATATACGCCTTCACCTACAATAGTAAATTGATAGCATATAAGTGTTAATAGCAACATTCCTATGAGTTGCCCATAGGCAATATCAAAGTGATACATACGAGGATTATTCTCTTCAATAGGGTTTAATAAACGATAGATAAACTGCATTAAACCTACCATCATAAGTATCACCACCTTTTACACAATATACATACATAACATTCAAGTTTAAATACTATAACATACAACACACCAAAAGGAACTATAAAAAATAGTTCTTTTTCATTTTCCGTTCATCATTATAGCACAAAAGAGCCTATAAAAGAATGTGGTTTTACCATATTCTAATTGCGATTCCTTTAAAATATAAAAAAGGGGCTGTTTTGTTACAGCCCCTTTCATATTTTTCATGTTATGTAATTATCTGGAAGTAGCAAGTGCTATCATGCCAATCAAGATACCTAAAACGATTATGGGAATTAAACTCGTAATAATAGAAATGCCAAAAGTTGCTAAACGGGATTTATTAATTTGGCAACTTAACAATGTTAAACATATCCAGAATGTATAGACTGCAAAAGCTATCGTTGCGAATATAATAATAATTATCCATACGATACTACCTACTGTAGAATCAGGATTAGATCCTAGTAGCAACAAAAATGGCAATGATAGTAATAGAAAGCCAATGAAATATACTAGACCCATAATCTGATTATAAGCTTGTTCATACCACATGATCTTTAACACAGACTCATATGTAGTATTCGCATCAAATTTATTGGCGACCCAAGAAAAAATAGCAGAATAAATAGCAATACCAATAAAAGCAAATAGCAAGCCAACCGCTAGGCCTAATATGCCGACCCCAGAAAGAGCAGCCGCACCAGTAAGTGCAACATTAAGTTTATCTACAAATATCATACCCACAAGAGCAGGTAGAATATTTGAAAATACGAATGACATTAATGCCAAAGCTGCTGTAGCATAGAACCCTTTTCGACAAGATCCATGTTCTACGATCTGTGGAATACCACGTTTAAAGGGAGCTACCATAAGCTGCCAAATATCTGAATACCATTTTGTTTCCATAAAACCTCCAAAACACCTATATTTTTCTAATCGTAACACAAACTATATTTAAACCGTCATGGACAACATTATACCTCCCACACCAAAGATGAAGGATACTATGTAAAAAGAAATACCCGTTATCCAAGGATTTAGGCCAAATTGCTTAGACATGAGTTGTGCCATAATAAAAACATTAACTAGTTCCATGGTTCTTAATCCACCCGAACCACCACGAATACGTAAATCTAAGAAAAGATAAACAGGTGCCGCAATAAGTACAAAAATTAAATGAATCCAACTAGCAATACAGCTATTCAAAAGTAAGTCTGCCACTAGTTGCTTATAGGTAACCTGCCCCTTAAAAACTTTAAAAATACCATATAAAATACCAGAAGTTACAAGAACAAAGGCTACAATTCCAAGTATATATCCAATAATAGGAAGCGCCTCTAGCTCTACAGGACCTATGATCTCCCAAATAAAAGTTTTAAAAAAAGGACTCTTTGGAAAAATCAACATTAATACGTATAAACCTAAGTCAGTTATAATTAATGATCCCACAGCAAGTAGTAACATATTTTTTATGGTCACTAAATGCATCCATTTTTCTATATATAAACCAAACAAACCATTCATAATACTATACCTTATAACTTTTCACTTTTAATTAATTGATTCCCTTCAAAATAATAATCATGGTCAAGACCTTTCATCAGCAACCCCTGATTTATTAATGATAACCATATCAAGTCTCCTTTTTATTTAATCTGATAATATATTATACTATATAATCTAACTTTGAAGATAATATATTATACTATATAATCTAACTTTGAAGATATTATTTTAGCCTATTATAACGCAAAAAAGCAGCCCTTAGGGCTGCTCTTTCGTTTATCTTATTGCAAAGATGCTGCAATTTTTGTAAGGTTTTCATCCATACGTTCTAAGTATGTTTTATTATCTTCGTTACTTTCGATAGTGTAAATTGTTTCTACCTTAGCTCCTACTTCTTGTGCCAAAGTTTTGGATACTTCTGGGCTAGCCATTTCTTCTGCAAAGATAGTAGTAATATGGTTTTCTTTAGCGTATTCGATGAGTTTAGCCAATTGTGCTGCATTAGGTTCACCTTCAGCAAATACATCTTCCACACTATTTTGTTCTAAACCAAAGTCACGGCATAGGTACGCAAACGCTGCATGGCCTGTAACAAAGTTTTTATGAGGAGCTTTAGCGAATTGCTCTTCATATTTTTTAATCATTGCATCTAATTTAGCAATGTATTCAGTATAATTCTTTTCATAATAATCCTTGTTTGCTGGATCAACTTTTACAAGGGCATCCTTGATATTTTTCACTTCAATTTTAGCATTTTTCAAAGATAACCATGCATGAGGATCTTCTGCACCATGTTCTTTAATTTCTTCTGGGTCAGTATTTTTAATAGCTTCAACACCTTCAGTAGCTACAACAGATACGAGTTTATCATTTTTAGCTGCTTCGATAGCTTGTTTTGCCCAAGGCTCCATACCAAAACCGTTATATACAAATACTTGAGCTGTTGCCAATTGTTTCATATTTTCAGGTTTCAACTCGAAATCATGTGGTTCCACGCCATCTGGTATAATAGTAGATACCTCTACCTTGTCACCACCAATAGCCTTTGTAAACTCAGCCATTGCATTAAAGCTTGTTACCACTTGGATTTTTTTACCTGCTTGCTCCTTCTGTGCATTCGGTGCATCGTTGCCACAACCTGCAAATAAAGCAGCCATCATAATACCTACAACTAACAAAATCAGTTTCTTGATCATCGTAGTCCTCCTTTGTAAAATCCTGATCGCTATGCCAATACAGAATATATTCCATTCTTTAGTTGCAGTTGCGACTCAGTTGCATTTGTAATATAGTTATAGTATAAACTTACTTAGAATTTTGTCAATCAGAAATGTGGTTTTCATATGTTATCAATAGAACATCTTTATTTTTCCTATCAAGGTCAACCTCCTTATGTGTTGAACGACCTTAATCTACATATTCACAGCGGTGATTATATATCCATCGTAGGAGACAATGGGTCTGGTAAAAGTACCTTGCTCCGCCTCATTTTAGGATTTCTTACACCTGTAAAAGGTGCTATCAAGCGAAGCACCAATAATATTCGGTATGTGTCTCAAAAAAATGACTTCTCTCACGCAGGCTTTCCTATTACGGTAAAAGAAATCCTCGATTCCTACCGAAAACTTTTAAAGATTAAGGATAAGCAGGAAGTCAATCGCGTATTAGAGCTTACCCATATGACGGAATTTAAAGACCGTCTCATCAGTAAACTTTCAGGTGGACAAGCTCAGCGTGTATCTATCGCCCGTGCCCTCATCGGTAAGCCAGATCTTATCATTCTCGATGAGCCTTCAACGGGTATCGACAGAAAAAGCCAAGAGGGCATCTATGCTCTACTTCGCAATTTGAACCAAGAGCACCATATTACGATTATCTCTGTTGAGCACAATATCGAAATGGCTCTCGCCAACTCTACCAATATCTACCATATTGCAAATGGTCAAGGTCACCTTTGCTCCCCTGAGCAATATGCTAGTGAAATCATGCACAGTACAGGTCGCAATCCAATAGATCACAAAAACTGCTCCTGTTTCACAAATGTAACAACAGAGGCTCAGGCTCAGGCTCAGGCTCAGGACGATGATACCACAATTGAGGAGGTGCACCATGTTTAATTATGATTTCATGCAAAATGCCTTCTTCGTAGCGATTTGTATTTCTCTTTTATGTCCATGTATTGGTATCTTCATGGTGCTACGCCGTTCCAGTATGATTGGAGACACCATGAGTCATGCATCTCTAGCAGGTATTACGCTAGGTTTATTGACGAATACTAATCCAATTTTAGGGGCTTTTATCTTTACTGCTATCTGCGGTGCACTCATCGAGTTCTTGCGAAAATATTTTTCACACCATCTCGATTTGATTCTTACTATAATCTTATCCCTCAGCATTGGTACAGCTATTACGCTTATTAGCTCAGGCAAACTAAAGGCTAATGCAAATGTATTCTTTTTTGGTAGCATCCTAACGGTAAACGCAACCGATATGATTAGTATTGCTGTGCTTACAGTCTTATCTGTACTCACCTTATATTTCCTATACAACTCACTTCTTTACATCGCCTATGATGAAGAGGCCGCTCGTGTAGCAGGTGTTAAGGTAGATTTTATTAACTATATCTTTGCCATCTTAATGGCTGCGGCCGTATCAATTTCTATTAAAATTGTTGGTGTCCTCGTATTGAGTGCCATGATTGCGTTACCTGTAGCATCTGCATTACAATTAGAAAAAGGATTTAAAATAACTTTATTATGCTCCATTGGATTTAGCTTGCTCGCTATGATCATTGGACTCTTTGGATCCTACTTCCTTAACGTAGCTCCTGGTGGCTTCGTGTCTCTAACATCGGTAGGTATTTTACTAGTAGTATTAGTCATTAAGAATATTCGAGCTATCATACGACGCGTGCAGTTTAGCAAATAAACTAAAACAATCATTAATATGTTTAGATATAAACAACATAGCTAGTTAGAATAATATAATTAATTAAATAAAAAAATACAGCTAACTAAATCCGATAGTATATTTGATATATTATTAGCCATATAAATCATCTAACTATACAAGTGTATAACAGTTTTAGTATTAAAACAGAATCGAAAAAGAGTTATGAATACAACAGCTTGGCCGGAAGGCATAAAAAAGACCAAACAGCGCGAAGCCATTTGGTCTGTATTAACAACTACAGATAAACCTATTACAGCCCTTGAAATCGCAGAACGCTTAGGTAATGGTAGTACTACTTGGATGTCTACTATCTACCGTACACTTGAACTATTAGAAACTAAGGGTATCGTTACACGTACCACGCTCATGGGTAGTGAGATGGCATATTATGAAATTACCCCTCATACACATCGACACTATGCTGTATGTACGAGCTGTGGTGCCATGATACCGCTCCATGCCTGTCCCGTCGTAGAAATGCCACAAGAACTTAACGATGCAGGATTTACTGTAACGGAACATCACCTTGAGATCGCAGGGATTTGTAAGAAGTGCAAAAACAAGAAGTAGAAAATAGACAACTAATGTTTAAACAACAAAAAGGACGCAACTGATAGTTACGTCCTTTTTAGTTTTAAAATATATTTTATATTAACCTTATTTAGCTTTCACCAATTACAGCATCAACGGAGCCACTACGAAACCGAGTGCTACAGAAATGGCGATGGCAAGTACGCCTGGAATAAAGAACGGATGGTTAAATACAAGCTTACCGATTCGCGTAGAGCCCGTATCGTCCATTTGTACAGCCCCCAAAAGTGTTGGATATGTAGGCAATACAAAGAGTGCAGATACAGCTGCAAAGGATGCGATAATAATATAAACGGATCCTGTGTTCTCTGGTGTAATACCGAGAGCTAGAATTACAGCTGGTACCAAAGCTTGCGTAGTTGCCGCTTGACTATACAACAATGTACTTGCAAAGAAGAACGCTACCGCCAATAGGAACGGATATGCTGTTACCATGCTAGAAGCGAGCGCTTTGATTTCAGGGATATGACCTTTTACAAAGGTATCACCCAACCATGCTACGCCTAGTACACAGACACAAGCGGATAAGCCGGATTTGAATGTACTTGTATTAACAAGTTCTGCTGTATCAAGCTTACAGAAGAATGTGATAGCAGCCGCAATAATCATCATAAAGCCGATGATAGCATCATTTCGACCAAAGATAACTGGTTTAATAATACCAATGTTTTTGGAAATTGCTGTTGCGTAGAATACGATACAAATGATACCAATCAAGAAAATCAATACTGAAGTTTTTGCACCAGGTTTTAAGTGGAAATCAGTGCTTTTTTCACGAGGTGGCGCCACGTGACCTGCCGCCAAACGTTCTTGATACACTGGATCAGAAGATAAATCATTATTCGCAAAGGTAGACATGATAAATGCCGTAATCATAACCCCTACAAATGTTGTGGAAATACAGATGGCGAGCAATGTAGGATAGTTAACACCATATGGCTCAAGGAACCCACTCATAGCAACTACTGCTGCCGATACAGGACTCGCTGTGATACCAATTTGGCTTGCTACAACGGCGATAGATAATGGCACAGATGGCTTAATGTTTTCACTTTTCGCCACCTCTACGATTACTGGAATCATAGAGAATGCTGTATGACCAGTACCCGCTAGAATAGTTAAGAAATACGTAACAGTTGGTGCCAAATAGTTGATATGCTTAGGATTTTTACGCAAAATACTTTCAGCAATGCGCACCAAATAAAATAATAACTTGCATAATTACATAAATGTCCATACGATGACCTCCTTTATACATATATAGTATCATAGATATGCTAAATAATCATCGAATTTTGGCAATGTATAGTCTATAGTTTAAAATATGACGAAATTTCGATATGTTATGCAAAAAAACTACACCCCATTGCCTTAAACTACTAACAAAAGACAATAGGTGTAGCTTTTCAATAATTAATTTAGCATTATAAAATAATTGGGCGCATATCTTCAAGTATCCCCTCTTCCTCAGTGGCACGTTGGATACTTTCACCTACAATACGAACCATGTCCTCTAATTGTTCCACAGTCGATGCCAATGGAGGCATAAGGATAACCACGTCGCCAATAGGGCGGCAAATAAGACCTTGTTCACGGGCAAGGATTGCCACCTTAGCACCTACCGCATCATTTGGGCGATACGCTTCGTGGGTGGACACATCTTTTTCAAGTTCAATACCTACGATGAGACCCCGCTGACGAACCTCTTTCACATGCTTCAAAGATTTAATAGGTTCTAAGGCCTTTGTGAAAGCTTCTACTTTAGCAGGCAATTGTTCAATTACCTTTTCATCACGGAATACTTTCAAAGAAGCCAACGCAACGGCACAGGCCAAGGCATTACCAGTATAGGAGTGACCATGATAGAATGTTTTCTTTTCCTCAAAGGTGCCGAGGAATGCATCGAATACGCGTTGTGTAGTCAATGTTGCTGCTAATGGAAGGTACCCACCAGTGATGCCTTTGGATAAGGTCATAAAATCTGGAGATACTCCTTCATGTTCGCAAGCAAAGAATTTGCCAGTTCGGCCAAAGCCAGTAGCTACTTCGTCAACGATGAGGAATACATCGTGTTGTTCTGTTAACTCACGAACCCGTTTCAAATAACCGTGAGGCATTACGAGCATGCCTGCCGCTGCTTGCACCAATGGTTCCATAACAAGAGCTGTAATTTCATCGCCTTCTTCGTTAAGGATGCGTTCCAATTCAGTCAACGACTCTTCAAAAGCTTTATCTCGATCTGCCAAATCTCTATACACACCAGGGCTTGGCAATGTTAATGGTTTAAATAATAGATTATGGAATACTTGGTGAAATAATTGAATACCACCTACGGATACGGTACCTAATGTATCCCCATGATAGCCTGCATTGAGGGCAATGAACTTAGTCTTTTTCGTTTGCCCTACTTGTTGACGGTATTGGTACGCCATTTTAATAGCCACTTCGATAGCTGTACTGCCATCATCAGAGAGGAATACTTTATCTAAGCCTTCTGGAGCAAGCTCTACAAGTTCTTTACACAATTGTGCAGACGGAGGACTTACGAGGCCTAATAACGTGCTATGCGCAATTTTATCGATTTGATCCTTCAATGCTTGGTTCAATACAGGATGGTTGTGACCATGAATATTAACCCACAAAGAGGATACACCATCGTAATACTTTTTACCGTTCTCATCGATGAGGTATACCCCCTCACCGCGTTCAATTACTACTGGTTCTTGTGCTAGCCAATCTTGCATTTGTGTAAATGGATGCCATACAAACTCGTGGTCCCATTGTGCTGCTTGTGAAAGCTGTTTCTCTGCCATTTCGTCACCTCATACTTACTAAGTTTACAAACTATAACTCTCTATCACATATACCTTATATAAACTAAATTAAGTTGCCCAATCTAAGGTATGCTAAATCACAAATTTAATACGTCTCAAAATTACTGTTAATATGTACTCAATATCACTTCTAACATATATTAACTTGCTATAGCTAATATAAAATCAGCCAATTATTATTTATAGACCTAATACCGTGTTCCATAATTCCTTAGAATCAATAAAAGATCGAGCCCAACCAAGTTGAACCTTTTGAATATCCGGACCTTGGTATGGCGGCACTACAGCTACTACAGGAACACCTGTGTAACGCTCCATATCTGCCACATTTGTTTTCAACAAAAACAGATCTACAGCTGTTGTATCATTTACGATAATAGCTTTCACCTCGATACCATGCAACTTAGCATATTCGCAAGTCAAAACGGCGCGATTAATAGATCCAAGACGACCATCTGCTACAACAATAGCTGGTAATTTGATATCTTTCATAAAATCCGTGAAAGTTTTATCTCCATAGAGAGGGGTCGTGATACCGCCTGCACCTTCTACAAAGGTTATGTCATAGCGACTCACTACATCTAATGTATGTTCTACAAGGCCATCATAGTCAATCTCGATACCAGCCAATTCCGCTGCAAGGCGAGGAGAGAAATCACCGGCTATAGCATAAGGATTCACTTCATGACGACGAGATTCAGGAATACCTGCGGAGCGCATCAAATGTGTTGCATCTTTACTCTCAAGGCCAATATTATAATTATCCTCATCCATCGTCACACATTCAGGGAAAGGAACTGCACTAGAAGACACAGGTTTCACCATACCAACAGCAAAGCCATCGTCTACAGCCATCGCCCCCAATAACCCTGTCACAAACGTCTTACCTACATCTGTATCTGTACCAATTATAGAAATACCTAACTGCTTCATACAAAGCTCCTCTCAAGCGAATACTTACTGCCGCATAGGTTAACTAATTTATATGATTAAGTTTACAATCTAATTACAATATACAGCGAAAAGGAATATATAGTCAACCTATTATTACGCTTAAGGTTTACCATAATAGGACTATATGGGGCCCGAATACATTAGTGAGACCCTAGTTAAAAATCACAGAACCTAGCTCATCGCTCCAAAGCGAGCTAAGTCGCTCTTTACTAGGTTCTGTGATTTTTATGGCTGTACTTATGTAATAGTCCCATATAGTCCTACCATCAACCTTAAATGCGAAAATAATAGGTTGGCTATATAGAGAGCAAGAAAAGGGAATGGCTAAGCCGTTCCCTTTCTTTGTTCACTCTTGATGCGACGAAATTACGCTAACTCGTTAATAGACATTCAGATTTGATGGGACTACTTCATAGGTACAGTTGGAAAAAGAACGATAACTTTTTCGTCCCTTACTCATTTGATACAGTGAATTTTGTTTTATTGATTTATGAATAGACTCGATGGGACGAGTTCACAAATACAGTTATAAAAAGAGTGATGACTAACCGATTAGCGACTTAGCTCGCTTTGGAGCGTAGAGGTTAGTCATCACTCTTTTTTACCTAAATGTAGTTATCTAACGGGGCCCATTAATTTCTCTTCCCCCTCTTGATGCGGCGAAATTACGCTAACTCGTTAATGGACATTCAGATTTGATGGGACTAATTCATAGGTACAGTTAGAAAAAGAACGATAACTAACCGATTAGCGACTTAGCTTGCTTTGGAGCGTAGAGGTTAGTTATCGTTCTTTTTCACCTAAATGTACAAATCAACTTGGGCCCCATCAAATCTTAGCCTAAATTTCAAGGTAGCGGAATTCGCCTGTATCAGGATCCATCATGCCTCCATAGAAACCCATTCCTTTTGGAAATAGTGGATGGTGGCGTAGGAAGTTAACTGTATAAATTACATTGTCTTCAGAGATATGGAATCGATCCATCCAGTCGATAAGGCCCGGTTCAATCATGCGAATAGCATCTTCACTGATACCTTTTGCTTTCATAGATTCCATGAATGTAGTAGCAGAAAAATCAATCATACCACAGTTTTCATGACCGATAATTAGCACATCTTCAATTTCCATACCATAGGTAGCAACGAGCAAGCTTTGCACGATGTTATCGATAGGTTGTGTTACACTATTGCCTGCAGTTTTGATGACAATTATCTCGCCTCGATTAAAGCCTAGTGCTTCTTCAAGCATACCTACTAAGCGGGTATCCATACAAGTTACGATGCCTAACTTTTTTGTAGGATGGCTTGTTAGCCCCGCCTTTGGTAGCTCAGGGTGTTGTTTCACATATTCTTTATTGGTTTCAATTATTTTTGTAATATCAATCATAAGGGTCCTCACTTTATATACTCTATTTCCACCTGAAATAGATTCTATTCATTATATACACCTTATTCATCACAAAACAAGTTTAAATTTCAACTTATAAATTATTATTATGAATTTTACGATTATACAAAATCTTTAACTCAATAATATTAACTTTTATCTTATAATTTGTTTTTATTTATATCAATCATATAAAAACTTCAAAAATGCGATGAATATTCTGTATAATTCTGACATATATAGTAGATTTAAAAACCCTTCCTATGGTACTATTAACACTATAGAAAGCAAACGCCACATGATACCGCATATGACGTGAACTGTATGTACAGTAAGGAGGTTTTATAATGGGTATCAATCAAAAAACGTTGCCAGGCATTTTGCTCTGTGCCATTCTCGCTATTCCTTGTTGGCTACTAGGACAGCAATTTCATCTAGTAGGTAGTCCAATCTTTGCCATCATTTTAGGTATAATTATTGGTTCTATCTTTACCTCTTGGAAACGGGAAAAAACAGGTGCTGGCATTGGATTTACATCCAAAAAGATTTTACAGTGGGCCGTTATTTTGTTGGGCTTTGGTCTTAACATTACACAGATTCTACATGTAGGTTGGATTTCTTTACCTGTCATCATTTCTACCATCGCTACATCGTTAATCGTATCCTATGTTATTTATCGATTAACCCATATTGACTCTAACTCAGCTGTTCTCATCGGTGTTGGTTCATCCATTTGTGGTGGTTCCGCTATTGCTGCAGCGGCACCAGTTATTAAAGCAGAGGATCATGATATTGCACAAGCAATCTCTGTTGTATTCTTCTTCAATGTGGTAGCCGCCTTCGTATTCCCTCAATTAGGCGACGCCATTGGGCTCTCTAACATGGGCTTTGGATTGTTCGCTGGTACTGCAGTTAACGATACTTCTTCTGTAACAGCAACAGCTGCTGTATGGGATAGTATGAAAGGTACGGGCACTCAAGTTTTGGAATATGCTACTATCGTAAAGCTAACACGTACCCTAGCTATTATTCCTATATGTTTAGGCCTCGCTAGTTATCAAGTATACAAAGCCAAGAAAAATGCCTCTCAGACAGATGGTGCAAACGTTAGTATTGCTAAGATTTTCCCAAGATTTGTTTTATACTTTGTACTTTGCTCCCTTATTACAACAGCATTATCCTATGCTAATGTAGATATTCAATTCTTGAGTATCTTCAAAACAATTTCCAAATACTTTATTACAATGGCCATGGTAGCAATCGGCCTTAATACAAATATTGTAAAATTATTAAAATCCGGCGGCTCTGCCCTAGCCTTAGGCGCTTGTTGCTGGATTGCTATCTCCGCCGTAAGCCTTATGGCACAACATATGATAGGTTTATGGTAGAAAATATACATATATTGTATATTATGTTATAATTATATATGAATAGAATAGTAAGGACCCCTCCAGTAATGGAGGGGTTTCGTGCTACTATTCACCTTATTAGTACTTTATCATACCATAGTCAGGAGGGTTAATATGTACTTCTTACAAGGACTTCTTGTCGGTCTCGCTACGTTTGCCCCTGTTGGCATGCAAAACCTCTTCATTATTAATACGGCCTTGGTGCAACCTGTCCGTCGCATTATATTGACGCTAATCATACTAGCGTTTTTTGACATGAGTTTAAGTGCTGCCGCCTTCTATGGTATTGGTGCCGTTCTTGAAATGTGGCCACTCACAAAGCTCATAGTTCTCCTCTTTGGGGGCCTCCTCATTGTTTATATGGGCTTTAATATATTTAAAACTGAACCAGACATGCGCAATGTGGACACACATATTCCAATTAGAAAAATTATTGTCTCAGCCATTGCGGTATCATGGGGCAATCCTCAAGCCATTCTAGATGCGACAATGATGCTCGGTGCTTTTCAAGCTAATATTCCAAAAGAAAGCATCTACCACTTCTTCGCTGGTTTCTTAGTTATGACACCTATTTGGTTTGGTTCTCTAGCTACTACAATGCATCTACTAGCTAAAAAAATTAAAATTACTCATATGGCATGGATTAACCGTTTCTGTGGTTCGGTTCTCGTCATTTATGGTATCAAATTATGTATTGATGGCTTCATGATGTTAAGAGACTTTTTGTGAGGTTATACAAAGAAAAGTCTAAATCACTAATACCATCATAACTATATAAGAAAAATACAAATAGATGATGTACAGAAAAAGAAAAAAGTCGTTAGCAAGTTGCTAACGGCTTTTTCATTTATAATCTCATTTATAATTCTTCAAGTACTTGCCGGAACATATCTCTAAGAGCTACAATATACGAATTATTTTGATTTCGTTGCGATATAAAGTAGTAGTGGCGTTCCATAGGTTTACTATGATTCGTCAATACCTTACGTTCAATACCTGGCATAGGATCTGTTAAGTATTTAAAACAATCTAATAGTAATAGCCCTTGCTGCCCTGCAACCAAGTATCGTGCTTCTTCTAACGTGCGAGCATAAGCGAAAGCACCATTATAACCTATAGCTTTGCGATAATGTTCCTCTTCAGACAAGGTATATTTCCCGCGACACAATAAAATAAGTGGTAAATCATCGATATGCTTTAGTTCTACACAATCTTCATTAGTATATCCTTGTGGTACCTCTATAAATGTAGTGGCTTTATCAATTAAATGACTTTCAAAATCATCAGATAAAATTTGCCATTGATCATTAAATACTACATCTACACGACGATCACTAAGCATGCCATATAGCTCTTCATGGCTGCCGCTGTACATACGAATATCTAAATTTTTATAACGCTTTGCCATGCGAATCACAGTTTGCTGCATAGCAATCCCACTATAACGGTTCAAATAGCCAATGCGCAAACTCACCCGTGCATCTGTACCAATGCGCGTCGTTTCTACCTTAATATCATGGAACCGTTCTAATAGCTTCTTACCAGATCGATATAAATATTGTCCTGCTGGTGTTAGATGAAAACTTCGTTTCTCTCGAACCATTAATTCAACACCAAGGCTATTTTCAAGAGCTTTGATTTGCTGAGATATAGCAGATTGAGATACATATTGCTCTGTTGCAGCTTGTGTAAAACTATTATTATCTACTACACATACAAAATACTCTAATTGTTTTAATAACATAACGATGCACTCTCATCTCTCTTACGGATTAGACAAATCAATACCTTTGAAACATTTCGCAACATATAACCCCATATCGGAGTTTGCTATACGTTTTCTCTACATAGTATCTTACATAGAATCTATAGTATCTATCGATCCTCTACATAATACTAAATATATTTAACTATGTCTAAAACGGTGAAAGCAGATCAGCTATGATGATTAACTTTCACTAGGAATAACTAAACTACGATAAATAAACAGCGCCGCTACAAAGAATATAGCTGCTGTAGACCAAAAGACCGCCCCATACCCAAAGGCGCGAGCAATCATACCACTAAGGACAGGCCCCAATACATTTCCCATCATGGCTACACTGGACACCGCACCAAATACGATACCTCGGCGCTCAATAGGAACGGCCTTGGATATGAGCGTATTGGCAATCGGTGTAATAAAGCCCATGAAGAATCCTGCAATGGCACGGAATATGCCAAGGCCCCATATACTAGGCATTATATATTGAAGTATAAACAAAGTCCCTACAGCCCATGTAGCAGTAAAAACAATACGAGGCATGGTTAAACGTTCTGTTATCTTGCCAATGGAGATTGAGGCTAAAGCACTAAACAAACCGGCTCCAAAGATAATTATACCAACAATAGTGGCTACAAACTCATCATTCATATGCATATAGTGCTTAATGTATAGTGGTAAAATGGGGCCAATGCCGGTAATACCAAAATTACATAGAAACAATAGCCCTACCAAGAGGCGAACACGAGGTATGACCAAAAAGGATTTAATTAGAGACAGCTGCGACTCTCTAGCATCTACCTTATGCTCAAACTGTAGATTAGGCATGAATAGATAAATCCCCAACATACAAAGCCCTGTTAAGGCTGAGAACATAACAAATGGAGCGCGATAACCTAATAAGTCCGCCGCCAAACCACCCATGAGTGGTCCAAAAACGAGACCCATAACCATGGAGGCTTGATATAAACCCATTGCCCAAGGTACCTTATCCTCAGGGGTTATAAGAATAATAATAGCCAAGCCTATCGGAACATATCCCCCCACCACGCCTTGCAAGATGCGTAACATCAATAACTGCCATGGTGTTTGTGTAAAAGCACAGGCACCGACCGTAACCATCAGGGTAAACAAGATGAACATCATTACCTTACGTGGACCAAGCTGATTTGCCTTACGCGACCAATAGGGAGCACTAAGAGCCACCATACAAGGCGTTACACCAGATACAAGACCTGCCCACATGGCCGCTTCTCCTGGATCATGAAGACCTAGCTCAGCTAAAAATAACGGAAGGAAGGATAATACACCGATAATTGTTATACCCCCACCAACCTGTATAGTACAGATTAGGTATATAATTCGTTTCCAAGAAGAATCCATAATATCCTTCTTTCCTATTTGAAATTACCTATAAAGGTAGTAATATACATATCGATATGAGCTAAAGTATACTATAATACAAAAGAAATGTTTATAGAACAGATTTTTACTCTTACCTCAAAAGAATGCAATAGCATATATTTGCATAAATCCATAGAATATATACTTATGATTCTATTGTATCTCAAACGACAAAAAAAGACCATCGCTTATACCCATAAGGGCCAGAGATGGTCTCTTTTATCATGTGATTCCCCTACTTTTACTAAAGAAAGAGATGCCTACAATATATTATTTTTGTTTGAACATCCAATAAATATAGTAAATAACAAGCGCATAAGTTACTACGTCAAATACAGGCAAGAATGGTACCATTTTAGATAAACGGCCAAATCCATGAACATGGATATTTGCCGCAATAATGGCAATTAGATTCAAGCGATGAATCCAGATTGCTTTTTTACGGGATACAGATTTTGCCATATTGCCTACCCAAGGTGTTAAGTATAATACCGCAAAGATAAGAGCAATAAACATAGCCACAAGGGAGATATAACCGCCCCAGAAGCCTAAGAAGGATTTCAAAGCTTTCAAGAAGTATACATACCAGTGTGCACATACGAGAACAACACTAACAATACCTACGATGCGATGAACTTCAAACATTTCTTTTGGATTATATCGTTTGATAAACCATTTTGGTTTTGTTGCAATGTATGTTAATACAAGCCATGCCACATAAGGAATAAGTCCTAAGTGAACCTTCCAGTTGCCGAATGGTCTACCACCTGTTACATAACCATATTCCACCATACCCATAAATATTAGGGATAAAACTGCAATCCAAATTAAAATATGGTATTTACTCTTAAACTGTTTTTTTACAACTTCTGCCATAATAAACCTCTCTACGTCCTATACGATCTACAAGTATACATCTAGTTTGGCCTAATGTAGCATGCTAATAAAACACTCTCACCCTATAGCATTCTACTTAGAACTAATTACTGATTAAATTAGAATCCAATTATTACATTAGAATTTGAAGTTAAGATCCGCACGATAGTAATCATTTACGCGATTGCCTTCTTGTGTTTTAGCATTGAAACCGTAGTATGCATTAATGCCAATATTTTTCTCTGGTGCATAAGATGCGCCCAACTCCCACGCCTTATAACCTTCAAAACGCGTTGTTTTTTGTAAATCATTAGATTCGTATTTTTGTGTTTTGAAAATCGGTGCATTTTTAGCTTGATCGTAGTAATCTAAGCCTACTGCCCAAGAATTCTTTTTATCAATTTTGTAGTTTCCCCATTTAGCGCCTACATTCCAAATATCAGAATCACTCAAGCCAGATGCTTTAACCCACTCACCGTGAACATCAAGTTTACCTACATTATATTTCGCATTGAAGCCATATACATTATCAAAATCATTATTTTTCTTGCCATTACCCATGCGTACATTCGCTGTGCCAACATGAGCAAGCATACCACCAAAGCTAAAGCGATCATTTACAGCCACATTAGTATTCACAATGCCCACATCACCGTTATTTTCCTTGGAAACCTTTGCAAAACGGCCTGCTGTCATATAACCATAGCCACCGTTTAATGTCACTTTTTTACCAAGCTTAGCTGTAGCACCAACACCATCAAAGTTGGAGTTATAAATGAGACCACCGCCAAATTTTTGAGTATAGCGCCCCGCATCGACCACAACATTTTTACCGAACTTGTGCTCTACGTATGCCAAATCCCAATTAGCTTGTGCCTCTTTAGAGCTATCACCTAGCTCAATAGAACCTGTAGTAATACGCGCTTTAACAGAGGTATTTTTATTAACCTTTGCATCGAGACCTAGACGTACACGAGCTGTGATCTTATCTTCGTAATCATAACCATCGCCACCCTCTTTGCCGATGTAGTTGATACGAGCATCACCAGTAACTTTTACATTGCCTACGCGGTCTTCCAATTTAGCTACACGCACACCAAGTGTATTCAATTCATTGGAAAATTCATCAGCCAAGCGATTTAACATAGCTTGTTGTTCCGCATTTGCACGATCTTGATTAGCCATGCCTTTCGCAATCATTTGAGCCATTTCATAACGCGTAATATTATTTTGCCCTTTGAAAGTACCATCAGGATATCCATTGATAATACCAGCTGTAGCCAATTGATCTACTGCTTGATAAGCCCAGCTATCAGAAGGGACATCGGAAAATGGGTTAACAGCAAAAGCTGTAGCCACACCCATCATGGCAGCCACTGCAAAAGCACTGGTCATTTTACGTTTAATCATACTAAACCTCACACAATAAAATAACAGAAATAAAAATAACAAGAATAAAAATGAACAGACAATGAATTTACGAACCTAATTATCATTATCATGTTTAACATACAGATAATAACAATTTTCATTATATGAGTAAAGAGAAAATGTATATCAATCTCACAATCATTTATGACTCAAACTGATAATATCCTATGTTAATATCCTATGTTAATATCCTATGTTAATTTACTAGAAACTATAAATGTAACGAAAAATCCCTTCTGCATGATACAGAAGGGATTCTAATAATTCATATTATTTCTTTTTAAACATCAAGTAAATGCAGTAAAGAACGAGACCGTATGTAATAATATCAAACACTTGTAAGAATGGCACCATTTTAGAAATACGATTAAAACCATGAATATGGATATCTGCAGCAACAAGTGCTACAAGATTTAATCGATGTAACCAAATACCTACATTACGACCAGATGGTGTAACCTTTCTAAGTTTTGGAGTTAAGAACGCAAGGCCAGAGATTGTAGCAATACCAAAGGAGGTAAGAGCCACATATCCGCCCCACCAACCAAGGATGGATTTAGCCGCTTTACCAAAATAGAGATATAAATGGAATGCAATAACAGCTACCGTGGCAATACCTAATGCACGGTGTACCTTATACATGTCACCTAAGTTATAGCGGCTTGTAAACCATTTAGGGCGAGTCGCTAAATAGGTCATGACGATCCATACACACCATGGCACAAGACCCGTATACACTTTATAGTTACCAAAGGCACGACCACCGGCCATGTAGCCCCACTCTAATAAACCGATCATAACTAAGGAGAAAATAGCAATCCATACAAAGATATGGTAAATACTTTTTTTCTGTTTTGTTTCAACTTGATTCATCATATACCTCTCGAAAATAATACCTAAAAAATTCAATCTATACGATATAGTTTATCATTTAAATCGAATTTTGTAGATTACTTATATTAGATACGTAGTATATATTATAAGAATAATTCTAAATTAAAATGCCTATTATAGTAATTCTAAGTTTATTACAATGAATAAATTTTTTCTCTACAGAGAATACATTGTAATCTACTAATACAGAATCGGTAAATAAAAAGCCCCTCATAGTTGTGAGCATATGCTTTCACCACTACAAGGGGCCATAGATTAATGAATCCTATTATATATAGGCATACAAATTAATCATCATCCTAATTATTTTTGATCCCGTTTACGATATACGATGAACGGACGTGTTAAATAGTTGAGTGGAACACTCAAGCAGTGTACCAAACGGCTGAATGGGAAGATAATAGCAACCACCATCCATGCCAACATATGGAATTTAAACATGAATGGTACACCTTCCATCAAGGATGGATCCGGCATAAAGGATAGTAAGCTACGGAACCATGGACCGATGGATACACGGTAATCAAAGAAGCCAGATGCATTAAGTAATGTACCGGCCATACCACTAAAGATAGCCAATGTTAAAAATAAATATAGCCATTTATCAAAGCCAGATGTATTTACTTTCATAGCAGGTACAGTAAAGCGGCGTTTCATCAAGAGCAAGAAACCAACGATAAAGATGATACCCGCTACAGCACCCATATACAATGCACCTTCATGGTACATATGGTCATTAATACCCATAGCTGCAGTCCAAGTTTTAGGTACTAATACACCTACTACGTGACCGCCGATAACGCATAGCAAACCAAAGTGGAACAATGGATTGGCAATACGTAATTGTTTTTTCTCTAAAAATTCACTTGATTTTGTAGTCCAGTTTCTTTCAAAGTAGAAGAAACGAACAAGTGTGCCTACGATTAAGAAGGTAAACGCAATATATGGCAAAGCGCCCCATAAAAATAGATTCATCGTGCACCGTCCTCCAATCCATTTGCAACCGACAATATGATATCAAATAAGAATGCATAGGTCAGTTTTGCTTCGATCAATCGATCCCTAATATATTCTAGCTTTGGTTTACAATAATCATATACTTCACGAGCCTTTTCAGGTTCGATAACTGCACATAACTCTAAAATAGCTGGAATATAGTCAGGCATCTCCTTTGGTAAATCATAGCCATTTTCTAGGAAGAAGGCTTTATATTTAACGAGTTCCTCTGCTTGTTCCCCTGTACCTTGCAATTCGTAAGTTGATAAGTACATCGTTGTATTACGACTGAAGTCAAAGATACGTACGTATTGGTCTTCAAAGGCCTTACGATCCGTTTCTTCAATGTAATCAAAGAACTCTAACAATCCTTGGCGAAGTTGAGGATGCTCAACAGAGCGAGTATCCTCTTTCCATTCACCAAGTTCATTGTACCAAGATTCATCTGGATACCGAAGCAAAAAAGAAGCAATGAGAGCTATTTTTTGTGCATCATCCATTATGGCAACCCCCTGTCGGGCATGCAAAACCACGATTGTGTTGCATTTCTAAGCGACCTTCGCGAGATACATTAACATCAGATGGGATAACAAAACGATCATTATATTTAGACAAGGCTAACAATTTGTACATAGCATACATTTGCTCTTCTGTAAGATCTACTTCATGAGCGATTGCTTCATCACCTGTTTCACGGCGACGCATGTATTCACGCATATCGAGAATGCGTTGTAATACACGAGCTAAAATATCTGTATTACCAGCAGTAAACATATTAGCTAAGTATTGTACAGGCACGCGCATTTCATGTGCATCTGGCAAGTATACATCAGATGTAACACGTTGTAAAATTGGGCTGAGCGGTGGCACATACCAAACCATTGGCAATGTGCGATACTCTGGATGCAATGGCAATGCAACGCCCCATTCTTTTACAAGCTTGTAAACAGGAGATTTTTTAGCTGCTTTCAAGAATGCTTCAGAGATACCTGCTTCGCGAGCGGCTTTAATAACCTCTGGATCATTAGGGTCCAAGATTAAATCTACTGTATTTTGGTAGATGTCTTGTTCATCCTTCGTAGCTGCCATTTCTTGAACTTTGTCCATATCGTATAAGACTACACCAACATAGCGCATACGACCTACACATGTTTCAGCGCATATTTGAGGCAGACCATTTTCCAAACGAGGGTAACAGAATACACATTTTTCAGCTTTATTCGTTTCCCAGTTATAGAAGATTTTTTTGTATGGGCAAGATGGAACGCAATGTCTCCAACCGCGGCATACATCTTGAGAAACAAGTACAACACCATCTTCATCACGCTTGTAGATAGCACCGGATGGACATGCTGCTACACATGCAGGATTCAAACAGTGGTTACAAAGACGTGGTAAATAACGCATGAATACTTCTTCGTAGTCAAATACGATATCATCACCCATCTTAGCCAAGTTCACATCTTCCCGTGCATGATGACCACCAGCCAAATCATCATCCCAGTTAGGGCCCCATGTTACTTCCATTTTTTGCTTTGTTAACAAAGAACGAGGACGTGCTACAGGTTGATTATTTTTACGACCGGTATGAATTAATGTTTCATAATCGTATGTCCAAGGTTCAAAGTAATCCGTAATTTCTGGTTGTTCTGGATGATAGAACAACTTCATCAATCGAGAGCCTTTAGAGCCTGTGGAAAGCGCCAAATTACCGCTTTTATCGAGAGTCCAGCCACCCTTCCATTTCTCTTGGTTTTCCCAATTACGTGGGTAACCCACGCCAGGGCGGGTTTCCACGTTATTAAAGTACATATATTCCGCGCCTTCGCGGTTCGTCCATGTATTTTTACAAGTAATAGAGCATGTATGACAGCCTAAACACTTGTCCAAATTTAGGACCATGGATACTTGAGCTTTAATCTTCAAGCCAATCCACCTCCTTCAATTTACGAGCCACAATTGTCATATCACGTTGGTTACCAGTTGGGCCATAGTAGTTAAAGCCATAGCTCAATTGACCATAACCGCCGATCATGTGTGTCGGCTTCATGTGAATATGAGTTGGCGCATTGTGTGTACCACCGCGACGATCTTTCTTAACTTGCGTACCAGGAACGTTGATGTGACGGTCTTGGGAGTGATGCATATAAGAAATGCCACGAGGAATACGTGGAGATACAACTGCACGAGCTGCAACTACACCATTTTTATTGAAAGCTTCTACCCAGTCGTTATCTTTAACACCAATTTCTGCTGCATCATCTTCGTTAAGCCAAATTGTTTGGCCACCGCGGAATAATGTCAACATTTGTTGGCTATCAAAGTACATACTATGTGTAGACCACTTATTATGTGGAGTTAAGTATTTCAATGTAATTTCTGGAATACCTTCTTGTTTATAATCACCTTGTACTGGTTTATATGACAATACAGGTTTGTACACTGCCATAGCTTCGCCATAGTCGCGCATCATTTCATGATCACAATAGAACGATTGACGACCTGTTACAGTACGGAATGGTACCTTATCTTCTGTAGATGTTGTAAATGGGGAATAACGACGGTTTTTATCGTTCTTACCTGTACTTGTTACAGAGCTAATGATAAAGCGTGGTTGACGAACCATGTCATCGAAAGTAATCTTTTCTTGTTCGCGACCTTTTGCATTCTTTTCAAGCCCAGAAAGACCTGTTTTTTCTTCCATCGCTTTCCAAGAACGAACCGCTAATTTACCATTTGTACAAGAAGATAATGTTAATACAACATTACAAGCTTCCTTACATTCGTAAATGCTTGGACGGCCATGAGAAATGAAGTCTGGATTATCAATCGTACCATTTTGACCATACAATGTTTGATATTCGTCAGATACATCCCACGCCAAACCGTGAGCACCCATTTTATTTTCGATATTAGGTCCTAAAGCAATGTATTTTTCAAAGATCTGACTGTAATCGCGTTTTACATGAACGAGGTTCGGCATTGTTTTACCAGGGATTGGTTCACATTCGCCTTTACTCCAATCAAGAACTTTACCTTCTGGTTGCGCTACTTCGCCTGGGCTATCATGGCCAAGTGGGGTAGCTACAATATCTTCATATTCTGTAAAGCCAGATTCTTTTGCTACGCGAGATACTGTTTCTGCAAGGGTGCGGAATGTATCCCAGTCGGATTTAGTTTCCCATGCGCAATCAACAGCTGCTTGGAATACATGTACATATGGATGCATGTCCGTAGAAGACAAGTCCTCTTTTTCATACCATGTAGCTGCGGGGAACACGATATCAGAATATAAACCTGTAGACGCCATACGGAAGTCAATATCAATTAAGAGATCAAGCTTACCCGCACCATCTGCTTCACGCCATTTAATTTCTTCTGGACGTGTAGGAGCATCATCATCTTCCAATACGGCATTTTTTGTGCCTAATAAATGTTTCAAGAAGTATTCGTGGCCTTTAGAAGAAGAACCGATAAGGTTCGCACGCCATACAAACAAGTTACGTGGATGGTTTTCTTTAGCTGCTGGATCCTCTACACAGAATTGTAAATCTTTATTTTTCAAGGCTTGTGCCACATATTGGTTGATTTCCGCTTCTGTACTAGCACCGGCTGCACGAGCATCATTAATCAATTCTTGGCTACCTTTATTGAAAGTAGGATAGGATGGCAACCAACCTAAACGAGCTGCTAAGACGTTGTAATCCCCAGGATGACGATAGCGAGGTTTAGCCAATTTAGATACGCGGTCTGCCAAGTCGATGCAGTCAGAACGATATTGTTCTGTAGCAAAGTAGAACCAAGATGTACCATTTTGCAAACGAGGAGCCTTACTCCAGTCATTGGCAGTCATGATACCACCCCAACCTTCAACAGGACGAAGCTTTTCTTGACCTACGTAGTGGGCCCAACCACCGCCATTAACGCCTTCTGTACCACAGAACATGATAAGGTTCAAAATAGTACGGTAAATAACATCGGCATGGTACCAGTGGTTGATACCACCGCCCATGATAATCATGGAACGACCTTTCGTTTTTTCAGCATTATCTGCAAATTCACGTGCTGTAGCAATAGCAATGTCCGCTTTTACGCCAGTGATTTTTTCTTGCCATGTAGGTGTGTATGGAGTGTCATCAGTATAGCTTGTAGCCACTTCACCACCGATACCACGGTCAATACCGTAGTTAGCAAGAATGAGGTCATACACTGTAGTTACTTTCACAGGACCATCTGCAGTTTGTACCGTAATAGTAGGAATAGCACGTTCAATAACACCTTCGTGCTCTTCATCACCAAAGTACGGCAATTTAACAATCGTCACATCTTCCCGTTGATCAAACACGGATAAGCGAGGATCAATTTTAGCTCCTGTGTCGCGATTTTCAAGTCGTAAATTCCATTTTTGTGGGTTCGTGTGACGTTCACCCATTGTACCATTAGGTACAACGATTTCATTTGTTAATTCATCAATCAATACCATTTGGAAGTCAGCGCCTTCCTCTTGGCGACCTAAGTCCTTAGCATTCAAGAAACGGCCTGGTTGAACTGTGCCGTTGATATCTTCAACGCGTACAAGGAATGGCATATCTGTGAACTCTTTTGCATACTCTTTGAAGTATGGAGTTTCTTTGTCGATGTAATATTCTTTTAGGATAACGTGACCCATTGCCATTGCAAGAGCCGCATCGGTACCAGCTTTTACATTGAGCCATGCATCGGAAGAAGTTGTAGATTCCGCATAGTCAGGAGACACGGATACTACTTTAGTACCTTTATAACGAACCTCTGTCAAGAAGTGAGCATCTGGCGTACGGGTCAACGGTACGTTAGAACCCCACGTCATGATGTAACCAGCATTATACCAGTCACCAGATTCAGGTGTATCAGTTTGTTCACCCCAAACTTGAGGGCTGGAAGGTGGCAAATCGGCATACCAGTCATAGAAGGACAATGGTGTGCCACCCATCAAGTTAAGGAAACGAGCCCCTGCTGCATAGGACAACATGGACATCGCAGGAATTACAGAGAATCCTGCGTTGCGGTCAGGGCCATATGTTTTTGCTGTATATAGTAAGGATGCTGCAGTAATTTCTGTTGCTTCATCCCATGTGGAGCGCACAAAGCCACCCATACCACGGGCTGACTTATATTTTTTCGCTTTTTCAGGATCTTCTACGATAGATTTCCAAGCTTCGATTGGATTCTTAGCATGCTTCTTCGCTTCTCTCCAAAGCTCGACCAATTCGCCACGTACATAAGGATATTTTACGCGCAAAGGGCTATAAAGATACCAAGAGAATGTTGCACCACGAGGGCACCCACGTGGTTCATAATCTGGCATATCATCTGGTGTTTCAGGGTAGTCAATTGCTTGATTTTCCCAGGCTACAACACCGTTTTTGACATAAATATTCCAGCTACAAGAACCAGTACAGTTTACGCCATGCGTTGTGCGGACAACTTTATCGTAAGACCAACGGTCACGATAATAATTTTCCCATTCACGACCTCCATCTTCTGTGATTTGATGGCCGTTTGGAGATACTTCCTTCTTGCGAAGAAACTTAAACTTTTGAGACAACAAGCTCATCTCATGTCCTCCTTCAAAACTACAAAAAAATCCCTTGTGCTAGATGTGCTAACACAAGGGAGAAAATCCTGTTATTCGATATTACTAATATTAGGGTCAATACTATCAACCTCTAAATCAAGTAATCCGATTAAAGCGTCAAAATCACAGATTACTAGATGGTGTTTGTCATAGGCTACATAGCCTAACTTACGTAACTCACTTAACATGCGATTTAAACTTTCTCTTGATGTGGCAGCAAACTCAGCCAATTCTTGATTTGTTAGGGCAATATCAATAAAGATACCATCCTCGCGCTTTACACCATAACTATTGGCTAAGCGCAACAAGGTAGAATAGAATGCTCCCTTCTTGCCGTAAAGTAGCAAGTCCCGGTATTTTGCCTGTTGACGACGCATATGTAAAGTGTAGATTTTCATCATTGCAATAGCCAATGAATGGTCTTTTGCAATAGCCCCTTCCAACACATCATAGCGTATACAATAAACAGAGCAATCCTCCCGAGCAATGGCGTTGAACACATATGTTCTAGTGTTCTCCTCATACAACGGAACCTCACCAATTACATTATTCGGCCCTACTAAACGCAACGCAAAAATGTGCCCGCTAGCTTCGAACTTCTTAATGCTCATTCTACCTTTTACTACTACGTAAAAGTATTCTGCCTTGTCCCCCTCACGGAAGAGAAAATCACCTTTTTTAAGATGTAGTTCCTCACCCGGCAAAGCAAGCAATTGGTTAATTAATTTTTGATCCATACCATTATCACTCCACAGTACTTTTATAACAAAATCCATTAGTTATACTAATCTATTTATAGTAAAAGTACGTATACTATATACTTTTTCGTATATATATGATTATTATAACTTATTAATTTCAGAATATGTGTGTTTTACATCACATTCACAAAAAAAATTACACTATATAATATATCTGTGATGTAAGACATTGAAAAATATTAATGCTACAATAATTATAACGCAGTTTTGTAAGTAAATCGAATGCTTTCTATGGAAATTCTTTAGATTTTACTATTTATATATATATATATTATATATAATCTTATATATTTTTCTTGTCTACGTGTATAGTTGTTACAGTAAGGAGAAGTTCAAAATGAACGAACTAAAAATGCCTCAAGTAGGTGCAAGCCGCAGCGAAATCGTGGCTAATTGGCAACCGGAGAATCCGGAATTTTGGGAAAAGTTTGGCAAAAAAATTGCTAAACAAAACCTCGTTATATCCACTATTGCCTTAACACTTTCATTCTGTGTTTGGTACTTATGGGCAACCATTGCGGCTCAGCTAAATAGCGCTGGATTTAACTTTACTACTGATCAATTATTTACATTGGCTGCCTTACCAGGCCTAGTAGGTGCCACATTGCGATTTGTATACACATACATGCCAGCACTGTTAGGCGGTAAAAACTGGACATTTATTTCCACAATTATCTTATTAGTTCCTGTTGTGTGGCTCGGCTTTGCTGTACAAGATACAACAACTTCTTATGCGACATTTATGATTTTAACAGCCCTTATCGGTTTAGCAGGTGGCAACTTCTCATCCTCTATGGCATACATTGGTAACTTCTTCCCTAAATCTGAAAAAGGCACAGCTCTTGGTATCAACGGTGGCGTTGGTAATCTTGGCATTTCTGTAATCTACTTCCTAGCTCCATTTGCTATGGGATCTGCGGCTTTAGGTAGTGTATTTGGTGTAACGCCAACAATTATTAAGGGTAACGCAGTATATCTAGCTAATGCAGCTTTCATGTGGGTTGTACCTCTTGTTGTTATCCTTGCATTGATGACTCGCTTCATGGATAACCTACCTCTAGAAAAACCAAATCCTAAAAACCTCGTACAAATCTTTGGTAACAAGCACACATGGGCGTTAACATTGCTCTATACATGTTCTTTCGGTGCATTCTCTGGTTACGCAGCAGCACTTGGTCTATTAGTAGGCAAAGAATTCCCTGAAATTCCATTTGCTTCCATCGCATTTATAGGTCCACTCGTAGCAGGTGCCCTTCGTCCTGTGGGTGGTTGGTTAGCAGATAAAATCAATAGTGGTACAAAAGTTACCTTTATTAGTCTTATCGGCTTATGTGCATCTACCGCATTAATTGCAGTTGGTGTAGATATGCACAACTTCCCATTCTTCTTTGCAATGTCCGTATTAACCTTTGTATGCTGTGGTTTTGCTACCGGTGCAACATTCCGTATGATTCCACACGTATTTGGCAATCCATTGCTCTCCTCTTTAATTACAGGTTTCGTAGCCGCTGTAGCTTCATACGGTGCCTTCATTACACCTAAGATTTTTGGCTTTGTATATTCCATGTTCGGCAATATTCACCCAGCCTTTGCTGTATTACTTGCGTTCAACCTTGTAACTGTATCTGTGTGCTACTGGTTCTATGTGCGTAAAGGTGCAAATATGAACGTATAATTTTCTGGAACAGAAAATTATACGTTTACTGAACAGTACAACAAAATATAATTCACTTTTCTATACTAAGTGATAAAAGAAACCATGCATCTCTCCTCCATACTTATCAGGTCTGCGGCCTAGGGCCTTGATCTCGTAAGTCGGATCGATGCGGGGTTCTCTTTTATAAAAATATAGCCATTAATAAGATAATCGAATATAGTGAATTATATTTTACACAGTACAGTAAAAAGAATACAAAAATTTTTTGTTTAAAATTTTAGCCTTCATTTTAGAGGGAAAAAAAGGGACTGCAACGCAGTCCCTTTTTATTATCCAAAGATTTCTTCTAGTAGTGTATCATCGATGATGGTACCAACATAGAAGTCGCTGAAGATGCCGTATTTTGCACTGGCTACTTCGAAGCGCATATCGTATACGATTTTTTTGAATTGGATGTCGTCATTACTAAAGATGGTAATGCCCCATTCCCAGTCGTCTAGGCCACAGCCACCTGTAGTGAATTCAGATAAAACGTCTAAATATGTTTTACCAAGTTCGCCATGAGATTTCATTAATGCACCACGTTCTTGAGGTGGTAGCATGAACCAGTTATCATCACCTTCGCGTTTTTTAGACATATTATAGAAACAGATATATTTATCGCGAGGTACATGAGGATATAGTTTTTGGTTAACTTCCTCTGTATCGAGTTTAGCCTTAACATAGGTGCTTACTTCTGTTACAGATGTATAAGAGTATGTTTGTACTAATACGCTTGCAATGGCAAGACGGCGGAATTTACGTTCTACTTGAGCCAAGTATTCAAGGGATGGGCCGAGAATCCATAGAATTAAATCCCCTTTTGCTCCATTACAATCATAGAATGCATAGCTACCTTCTTTAGCTTGATGTTTAGCTTCAAGGTCAGCTAAGAATGCTTTTAATTCATTGCGCGCTGCTACTTTTTCATCCTCTGTAAAACAGTTCCATGCGCTGAAATCCATGGCGAATACCATGTGTTGGCTATGCCAACCTTCTACTGTAGGGATTGCTTTTCCCATTATGATCACTCCTATCTATGGTGATTATATCAAAATAATAATGTATATCTATAATTACGGAAATCAAAAGACTCCACTTACTATTATAGCATATGAGTCTTTTCAATTTAGTTTCTATTGAGATTTTTTATTAGTATATTCTTTAGTTAAGACTAAACTACTGCTTTTAGGCTAAGATAATCCTATGCCTCTTAATACTATACTAACTCTTTTAAGCAAGTCACTATCTTACTTGTCATTCACAAGTTTTTCTACGAGTTCTTTTGCTTGTTTTACACCATCAGGAATACCAATGCCATCAAATGGCGTACCGATGAGGTGTAAATTTGGATAATGTTCCGCCACATGTTCACGGACTGCTTTAATCCCTGCACGATGGCCTACATTATATTGCGGCATGCAGTGAATGAGACGATTGATACGTACCCATTCAGGTTTGACAGAAAAACCCATGATATGTTGAATTTCTTTAACTGCCAATTCTGAAAGTTCCTCTTCGCTGAGTCGTTCTACCACATCATTACCAGGCTTACCGATGAAGACGCGCAACACTACCTTATCATCAGGCGTAGTTTGTGGCCATTTTTGATTAAGAATGGTACACGCTGTGAGAGGTGTATTCGTGTTACGAGTAATGAGAAGACCTGATCCCTTTAAATCACCATCAAAGTTGCTTTTATCAAAAGACATGATAGCAATGGCGCAACTAGATTGCTCCATGGAACGCAAGAAATCAAAACCCGCATCATCCTTGAACCATTGAGTATATGTTGCCGGCGGCGTACTGATAATCACATGTTCTGCCGTAGATTGACAGCCACAAGAATCGTTACACGACTTCGCTACATCTATTGCATATACACCATCAACATACCGAATATCAGAAACTAGTGCACCTGTATACAACTGTACATTACTAGGCATGGCCTCAACGATAGCGGTAATAACGCTTTCAAGGCCGCCTGTCAATTGACGGAACATACCAGATTGAGCAGCAGTACCCTTTCTACTTTCCATATCCGCTTGCGCCTTTGCAGACTGATGATTAGAACTAGTCTTTGTCACATGGCTAGAGCCGTTTACACTATTACTAGCAGCACTATCTTGACTAGTCTTAGCTTCGTGACTTTCAAATTGACGGTCCGTCATGGTTCCTTTACCAGCTCGAGGCACATCACCTTCAGTAACAGCCCCTTTGGCGGCCTTAGAGACACCCGCTTTGGAGTGACTCATCTTAGCAGCCATCATACCTTTTACCATGTTTCCATATTTTTGTTCTACTTGAATAAAATGAGGGAATGTCGACAATAGGCTAATTTTATAAATATCGCCACCATAGATGCCAGCTAATAGGGGCTCGATGAGTTTATCCATCATTTCTTGTCCTAAGTGGTATTTGAAGAAATGACCAATGGATACATCCCCATTTTCATCGAGTTGGTATGGTTTCTTAAAATAATCTAGGCCAGCACGCAATTTACCAGGCCATGAAATGAGTGTTGCTTTCACAAAGGGCATCATTTCCGTAGGAATGCCCATGATGGAGCCGCCCGGAATTGGGTGGATAGAGCCCTTATCATATACAAAGGCTTGACCTGTTTCATTAGACACAAGGGTATCACCTAGTCCAAGATCATGCACGAGATCTGTCATTTCTGTTTTACGCCCCAAATAGGAGTCAGGACCGAGTTCCACTACGAAGTCATCCACACGTTGCGTTTGTATTTTCCCACCAAATCGTGGTGCTTGTTCGAAAAGAGTAATGGTCCATTCCGGCTTTGCATGGCCTAAATAATAAGCCGCTGTTAGCCCTGTTAAGCCACCGCCCACAATTGTTACATTCACGAATGAATCCTTTCTATTATTGCACTCGCCATTGCTTGTAAAAATGTTTCATTACAATTTGGCATGGGTGCACGCATATATGTTGCGCCCTTTGCTTCAACGAGTTCTTTACACTCCACATCATTATCGTACAGTACCTCAACGTGATTGCTTACAAATCCAAATGGTACAAAAGCAATGCGAGTAGCACCAGTTTGTAAAGCTTCATTGATTGCATCCTCTACGGTAGGTTCCAACCATTGGCCATGAGGAGCCGCACTTTGCCATGCCACAGTCCAGTTCGGTAATTTACAATATTCAGCAATCTCTTTAGCGCTTTCCTCTAAAGCCAACGCATACGAATCGCCATCATGATTATTGATAAGAGGTATACTGTGCGCACTAAAAATAACGAATACATCTTTAGCATTATGCACACACTTTGAAAGTGCTTTTACCCAGTATTCCTTAAAAGTTGGTTGATCCCACCATGAACGGATAAAGTCAAATGTCACATTATCATGGTTTGAAATGGCTGCTTGCACTTGTTTTTCATAAGCTCCAGTACCGAGAGCGGTGAAGAATGGAGCTGTTACAATAGCGATAATATGCTCCACTCCTTGCTGGACTAAGCAGTCAACCGCATCTGCAATGGATGGTTTCATGTGTAAAAAACCAATAGCCGAAGGCATAGTTGGCAACAGAGTAAGCAATGCTTTATATTGGCACTCTGCCATAGTTTGAAGCTCAATATTTTCCCATTGACCGATTGTATCATAACGCTTAGTGAGATTTGTAATCTCTGCTTCCGTTGGTACACGGCCACGACGAATGCTCGTCATATAGGGTACTAAATCATCCTTACTTAAAGGGCTACCATAAGACAGGAATAATAATCCTTTTTTTTCTACTTTCACTAATTTACCTCTCTTGAGTCCAAATCTTACGACTACGTTCATGCACATAGTCCGTTAGCCAATGGAGTTTTTGAGGATCTGCCTCTGGGAATACGCCATGACCTAAATTAAAGATATGGCGCCCATAGCGAACGCCGTCGAGCAAGATGCGATCCACTTCGCGGGCCAATGTTTTTTCGTCTCCGAACAAATACGCCGGATCTAAGTTACCTTGTACCGTTTGTGTTACGCCGCGCTCGTTTGCCATAACGATGGAACTACGCCAATCAAGGGCAATGACATCTAAAGGCAAGTGAGACCAAATAGACACCAAATGATCCGTACCAACACCATTCATGGCCATTGGCAAATGAGGATATTTAGCTTTCACAGTCTTTATGATTCGTTCCATATGAGGGTAAATTCCTTGTTTATACTGGTCTGCATTAACAGCACCTACCCAAGAGTCAAAGATTTGAAGTGCATTAGCACCCGCTTCGGCTTGCATGGACAAGTACGCAATGGACATGTCCGCCAGTTTTGTCATCAATGCATTCCACATATCTGGAGCACCGATGAGCATACCGCGAGTCTTATTGTAATTCTTTGTTGGGCCCCCTTCGATAAGGTAGGACGCAATAGTAAACGGTGCCCCGCAGAAACCAATGAGCGGCACGTCGAGCATACCAGAAGTTAATAATGTAATCGTTTTCGCAATATAATCTACCTTTGTAGGATCAAAGGTTTCTAATTTATCCACATCAGCCATAGAGCGGATAGGCGTGCTAAATACAGGCCCCACACCAGCCTTGAGCTCTACATTTACATTCATAGCCACCATGGGGCTCATAATATCTTTGTAGAGAATCGCCGCATCGACGCCATATTCCTTAACAGGTAATTCCGTAACGCGAGCACATAGCTCAGGCTCTTTTGTAATTTCAAATAATGTATATTTTTCTTTGATTTTGCGATATTCCGCTTGGCTACGGCCAGCTTGACGCATATACCACACAGGCGTTACACCTGGGTTCTTCCCCTGGATCATGTCCAAATAAGCTGTGTTCAAGTACTCAACCCCTTTCATTCTAAATGTATACTAACACACTATGGTAACCAAAACAGTTACTTTAGTTACAATCACTTACATTATTTATTCTTTAATAATCCCTAATAATCCCTGTGAAAGCATATGCCTCCACAGGGATTATTATTTCATTACCACTTTAATTTGACTGAGTCTTTAATTCAAGTCTGAAATTCATTTAGCTACGACTCAATCTATGGCAATCGATGCCCATAATAGATTGAGCCATATCATATACGGAGCGTTGACAAGTAAAAAGCCAAATCTGTTGATTTTTCCCAAGCTCAGCCAATAATTCTAAAGCACTACGCTGACGATTTTCGTCAAAGCGCACAAGAATATCGTCCAAGATAATCGGTAAGGACTCCACTTGATAAGAGAATACCTTAGCTAGGGCGAGTCGTAATGACAAGTACACTTGATCAGCTAAGCCACTAGACCAAAATTTAAGTTCTAGTCGTTCCCCATTATTGTTGATAAGTGCTACCCCTTTATTAATGCCTAGAATATCAAGCGTATACCTCTCACCAGTTAGTTTTTCAACATAAGAGGAGGCAAGCTCTAACATATGAGGTTGTTTTTCTTGTTCATACGATTGTTGAGCCTTATCCATACAATGGCTTATCAATACTTGTGTAGCCCAATCTTCTAGTGCAGACTCTAATTCACTTTGTAAAGCCTCTCGTTCTTGCAACATTTGGTGTTGCTCCTGGTCAGATCCAAGTGTACGCATTGCTTCAACGATTTGACCACGGCGCTCGTACAAGGTAGCCAATTTATCTTCAATAGAGGCTATTTCACGCTCAGAGTGAGCCAATTCATCTAACCAGTTATCTTTGTTGCCTTCTCGCAAACGACGATAGAACAGGTCTTTATTCTCCGCATCAGGAGCAAGTAAATCCAGCTGTACCTGACTTTGCTTGTAGATAGTTTGCCACTGTTTATATTGATCCTCATCGATAAGATGTTGACGATACTCGTTGGAACTTTCCATACCAGCTTTATGGAGCAGTTCTTTTTGACGAAGGAGTAGTTCTTTTTCCTTGCGGTGCCAATTATCGTATTCATTGCGGAAGCTTTTACGTTGTGCTTCCTTTTGTTCCCATACAATTTTATTTTGTTGAAAGTTCTTATATTGATTATAAATACGTTTTAATTCCGTAGGCGATACTGGTGACTCTATTCCAAGGTTATACCACAAAGCCATCGCTTGGTCTTCAATAATGCGTAGACCTTCTTTATGCTCCGCTAAACGCTTTTCATAGCCTTCTATAGTGCGTAGTTGCTCATGATATTGATCATATTCATGTTTGAGACCAAAGAAATCATCTTCATTGAGACTCTTAGCCGCCCCTCGGGGTAACCAGTTTTGCCATGCTGCGAGGGCTTCATCATAAATACCTTGTAAGGTATGCCCTTCCTGAATCCAACGCTCAAGATGTGCCTCTCCTTCTAAGGATGGTATAGGGCTCACTGTAGGTGTAGCAGCCTTGATCAAAGCCTCTAGCTGATGTTCTACATCAGATTTACGGGAAGATAAAATTTGTAACTCATAGTTTAATTTAGACACATCAGAGTTACCATTATAAAGCCTCCAGGTAGCATACCAGAATAGCCCCATAGATAGAATCAAGAAAATAAAACCACCTATAGTATATAATGCAGATTCAAGAACCAACAGGCCTGCTAATACTACCAATACAGCTATAACAGCACCTATACCACTAATGCGTTGTAGCCATTTTGGCAGAATTGTGGGCTGTGCGTCTGAACCATAACTATTCCGTCTAGCCTCTACTTGATCTATATCCATTAAGATACGATCTAATTCACGTTCTAAATATTCTTTTTTAGCTAATTCTTCTTCACTAAAGTTAGGTAAAGTTGCACCTTCAAGGTTCGCCGTCGGCACCTCATCGGTAGCCTCTGCAGGTTTGCGGTCTTGCCAATGTAAAAGTTGTTCTTTTGCGGTGCGCAAACGACTTGCCAAACGTTCTCCATCAAACCAATTGATGTCTTCTGCCATTGGCTCATCGTGACGCCACGCAGAATGTAAGGTGCGTGAAAACTCTAATTGTTCTCTAACCTTACGGATGTACGCATCGCCTTCTTCGCACTCACGGCGCAATTGCTCCCATTTAGCACCTTGTTGAATAAGGTCTTCAATATCTTGGCCGTAAGTTCCAAATGGGCTATCAGGACTAAAGTTGGCGGGCATCAATGCCGCTTCCTTTTCCTGCCATAATTGCATATTGTCACGAGCCCGTTTTATTTCTTCATCAAGACGTAGGAACTCATCACGACTCAAGGCGAGCTCACTATTATACTGCTGCATGTGCATACGCGCCTCTTCACTGCGACGATATGTATCCCACGCACGCAATACTACATCGATACCATCCCGATATTCCTTCCATTCTTTCAACTGATTTTGCAATTCCATTTCGGTTTGCTCCGTACTGTGAAAGACGGTTTGTAATTCCACATATTGCGCTTCATGCTCCGCCAACTGACTCAACTTTTGACGGTTTTCTTTAAGCTCATCCATCAATACATTGATGCGACGTTTACCATTCGAGGATGCTACAAGTAGGTCTGTAGCCCCTTTTTCAACATCCTTAACAGCTCCACCTAAGTGTTCTCCCCCTTCAGCGCCAAAGAATCGAGAACGAACCTCTACCTCTTGTAATACATCAAGGCCTTGTAGATCGTCTAATGTTAACGCAAATATGCGGTTATATGTTTTTTTATCGATGCCATGCCACCAATGTTGAGCCGGCTCTTCATGGATGGCAGGATGACCAGGGCTGTAAAAGTCTAACTGCTTACCCTTACGACCGATATAGTAACTTTCACCATTACGGTCCACATCAAGGGCCCCCGTCATAGGGCCATAAGCCTTATGAATATCGCCAAATAACAAGGTGCGCATCCCTTCGAGCAAGGATGTTTTACCACTTTCATTAGGGCCATACATGAGTTGAACCCCATTGTCACCCGTGATGAAAGACCAGTCGCGATACGGGCCAAATTCATCAAATCGTATGCGTTTAATGTTCATCATTAGCCCCCATCAATACAGTAACACCTTCAATTTCACAACGTTTCAAAGCTCGTGCCAATAATTCATCACTCAATAAATCGGCATATGCGCCTAAGCGCTTAAATTCAGGACGATCAGCCATGATTTGACGCGCAATCTGTATCGCATCTCCATCTACCATATCGTCATAAGCACGCAAGTAATCACCTACTACATCTGTTAATAAACGTCGTTCAACTAGATTAATACTAGGTCGTGTATTAGAAATAATACGGTAAGGCATAACGAATATAAATTTGCCTTTCTCTTCATTTTGAGACTCTTGCAACCATAGTTTTCGAATCCCCTCTTGCGTACATAGGCGATGTAGAGGTCCCGTTCCGGACAAAACGAGGGACAACAAGATGTTTTTCTTATGTTGCTTTCGCAAATTTTCTTTTTTACGCCGCAAAATCTCTAAGAAATCTGTTTCATTTTGCATGCCAGCAATATCGATTTTGATTTCCTCAAATCGAACAGCACAGGTGTCGATAAATCGCAAATCACAATGACCATTATGAGATACGGATACAAGATAACATCCCTTAGGTCCATGTTCTTTACGATGCAATCCTTGCGAATTACCCGCATAAACTACGAGAGGTTCCTCGCTAAGAACTTGAGATTTATGAATATGACCCAATGCCCAATAATCCATGGCAGCCTCTGTTAAATCAGTTAAGTTACAAGGTCCTGTTACATTATGATTTTCAGAGCCTACACTAGAACCTACAGTACTATGCATGACAGCAAGGGAAAACTCATCCCGTTCAAAAGCTCTGTATTGACGAGCATAGTTGTCGCTTTCATTACCATGACCACAACTAATGCCATATACGCCACCAATTTCTATATTATTAACGATGAGCGGGAAACGCTGTACCTGTTCGCTAGAAAATATATGGACATTATCTGGCATCTGCAGTTGCGCTCTCCAGCTTTCAGCAGGATCATGATTACCTTGTACCATATAAACATCAATACGATGCTCAGCCAAGCGATACATGGCGCGCACAAAACGGACTTGAGCCTCTAAATTATGGTCTTCGCTATTATAAATATCCCCAGCTATTACGACAGCATGCACATGTTCTGTAATAGCAGTATCAATAATTTTATCTAAGGCTACATAGGTTGCTTCACTTACGGCGCGATCAACAGCATTGCTAATACCTGTAGCATATTGAAAGGGTGCCCCTAAATGCAGATCACCACAATGTATAAATCGAAACGGCTGCATCTATATCCACTCCTCCATTAATATTTTTATTATAGTTATATATAGTAATTACAATAGTTTATTATACTACAAAACCTTAAAGATAAGTTAAAAATAACTATCATTTAGCATCAAAAAGATATAGTTAAACTAAACTTCTCTTAACTATTAATAAGTATAAATTATAAGATAAGCTCATATTCTTTTCTCATAAGATATGAACCATAACATGTTATTATTTTGTTAACCAATTCATGTATTAAGTTGACAATTTATACGTGAACGTTTACAATCAAATTGTCAATATATTATGTTTTTATTAAGTTAACAATTTACCGGAGGCTATTATGGCTTTGCCTATCGATCAACAACCATCCCAAGTGGGTACATACGAAAAAATTCTTACCATTGCAAACCGCATCATGAACGGCGGCGAAATTACAAAAGAAGAAGCAATCGAGCTGATTCATACTTCAGATGATGATACCATGATTCTACTCGCTATGGCTGATAAAATTCGCCAACATTTCAATGATAATTCTGTGGATGTATGTGCCATTGTTAATGCTCGGTCCGGCAAATGTCCTGAAAACTGTAAATTCTGTGCTCAATCCGCACACCACAACACAGGCGTTCAGGAGTATCCTTTCATGGATGAAGAAAGCATTCTCCAAGCAGCACGTAAAGCTAAAGAGGCTGGTGCAATTCGTTTTTCCATCGTAACAAGTGGTCGTAATACTAATAACCCTGATGAATTTGATCAAATCATCCATGTATTAGGCCGTATCAAAAATGAAATTGGTCTTGAAATCTGCTGTTCCCTTGGGTTGTTAACTTACGAACAAGCACTCAAATTAAAAGAAGTTGGCGTTACTCGATACCACTCCAATATCGAAACGGCACCTAGTCACTTCCCAGATATTTGTACTACACATTCCTACGAAGACAAAATGTTTACCATAGATAATGCACAAAAAGCAGGCATCCGTGTTTGCTCTGGCGGCATTCTTGGTCTTAACGAAACATTAGAACAACGCGTAGAAATGGCGTTCGAACTTAAACGTTTACATATTGACTCCGTGCCATTAAACATTTTGAATCCTGTTAAAGGGACTCCATTTGAAAGCAACGAAGCTTTACGTCCATTGGATATCTTACGTACCTTCGCTGTATTCCGTTTCATCTTGCCAAACGCATTGATACGGACTGCAGGTGGCCGCGAAGTAAATCTACGAGACTTACAAGCTTATGCTCTAAAAGGTGGCCTAAACGGTATCATGGTTGGTGGCTACTTAACTACTGGCGGTCGTTCACCTCAAGACGATCTCCAAATGATTCAAGACTTGGAGTTGACTCGCAATACAGCTCAAGTCTAAAAACCTCATATATACCATTCTCTACATCTAGAGGATGTAGTATATAAAATATTCCCTAATGCTTTATAAATATTTTACACATAAAAAGAACCATCTAGTTTGCTGTACTAGATGGTTCTTTTATTTCCATAATAAAATATAAATGGCTTGACCATTTGTGTTCCCTGCAATGGGCTCAGGATTCTCATTAAATTCTACATTCTCATACGGCGTCCCGTCTGACATGTACGCATCTACCTTCAATGTTTCCATGGTTCGATTATATCTACTGATATAAACTTTATATCGCAATTCGTCGCCACCCAGTTCATTAACTCGCAGCCACAAAAGCGCATCGTAATCACTCTTCTGTACACTGTCATTGTCAATAAATAATTGGTTTCCTGATGCATCTGGTCCAACATAGTACCAGTCCGTTGCGTTAGTAGTCCCCCCTATACTGAGTAGCCACAAAAGTGTTAATATGGTGAATATTTTACTCATATGACTGCCCCTCTCATGCTATCGAGCTGTATATTTTATAAAAGCTTAATGTGGATAAACCTTTATAAAATATACAACTTCTCCTTTATATAATACCAAAATTGTCCCATATTTATCAACAATAATTAAAATTAATTACCATGTTTTTTACAAATATAAGAAATTTAAAGAAATTTATTAAATTTCTTCATTTTTAACTCATTTACCATTCCTATAATAATAATGTCAAATGATAGATAGAGGTAACAATTCCCTGGTTGCCGTACGTGTATTTATCTCCCGACAAGTAATACTAACCCCAAACCTACTACTTGTTTAAATACATGTTTCATTTGATATTAATACTAACACTCCCCTTACATGAAAAAAGGACTCTATACAGAGTCCTTTTTTCGTTGTCTAAAAACTTCATAGAATACTAAAACATATGCGAGTATAAATACTATTTGATTTGTAAACCACGGTAAACGAATTCAAAAATAGTTTTCTGAGCTTCTAACCACTCATCACTTTGAGTCCACTTATATTCTTTATTAACAGCATATAGTCCGTGTACTAAAAATACAAAAATGGATACCCCCACATCAAATGAAACCCCAAGTACTTCTGCCATAACAAGCCCTTGCCGATCTTTTTCACGCCGTATAATGCGTTGTAATACATATTCTGAAATTTGTTCATCTAAAAATAAAGGTAAATACTTTTTATGTCGTATAATACGCTGACATAAAGGCAGTCTATCAAAAATAGAATCGTATGCTTCTCTCAATGACACAGAATCAGAAGCAGCTGATAAGGTTCTAGCTATAGTTTGTAAATTGTTGTTATCTACCATTCCTGGCTTTGAATAAGCGATTGCATCATCCACTAAATCATCAACAATTTCCATGATATTACTATAGTGTAAATAAAAAGTAGAACGAGTTATACCTGACGTTTTACACAACAATGTTACTGTTATAGACTCAAAAGAATGGTTCTTTAAACAACTAAGCAACCCTTTTTTTAACAACATACGTGTCATTTCTTTTCGAGTTATCATAAAACCTCCAATATAGACACTTTTATACAATATGTCTATTAATAAACAGAGTGTTAATTATTGTTGAGACTAGTATAACAAAACAAGGTACACTAATTCTAGAGATTACAAATAATAATCTATTCAATTAAATCAATAATAATTCAATTAAGGAGATAACTATGACACAATATACTCACATTCGAAATGCAACGGGAAAATTAACAATAAAAAACACAACATTTCTTATTGATCCATTCTTAGCACCAAAAGATACTTATCCTGGCTTTGAAGGAACATTTAACTATCAACAAAGAATGCCTATGGTTGATTTACCTCTATCAATGGACGATTTATTAAGCAATGTAACTGCAGTAGTAGTTACACATACACATCTCGATCATTGGGATGATACGGCAATCAATTCTATTCCAAAATCACTTCCTATTTTTGTACAAAATACAGCGGACAAAGAACTTATTACTTCACAAGGCTTTATCGATGTACGCATCATTTTTGAAAGTCTGGAGTTTAATGGTATCACATTAAGAAAAACAGGTGGCTCACACGGCACTGTAGAAATGTATGCCAATCCAGTTCTCGCACCATTAGCAGGCGATGCGATGGGCGTTATTTTTGAAGCAGCAGACGAACCAACTGTGTACCTTGTAGGCGATACAGTTTGGACAAGTGATGTAGAGAAGGCCCTCCTTCGCTTCGACCCTAACGTTATTATTATGAACACTGGATATGCTCAAATTTTAGGCTTTGAAGATAGTATTATTATGGGTACAAAAGATATTGGCCGCATGGTGGTACGTAAACCAGAGGCTAAAATTATTGCGGTTCACATGGATACAGTTAATCATACTGCAACAAGTCGTAAGGATGTGCGCAAATTTATCAAAGGCAACAACATTGAAAGCCATGTAGCAGTGCCTGAAGATGGTGAAACCATCACACTTTAATAGGTCTAAAACAATTAGTACATTATACTACGGCTAATACAAGACTAGTAAAAAATCTATCTACAAACAATAAAAAACACCCTCTTATTCTAATAGTCATAATAACTATAAGATCTATAGAGGGTGTTTTTATACTTAACTACAAATTATAATCTATCAAAGGATAAACTATTTTACTTCAGCCCAACCTAAAGCAGCACGCTTTTCATCGATATCTGCCAAGATTTTCTCAGCTACTTTAGCAGGATCTGTATTTACATACATAACAGAGCCTAAGATATCCTTAGTATCTTCTTTAAGCCATTTTGTAACGGCATCAGAGCCTTGTGTAGGTGGCTCAACACAGTGGTAAGAGTTAATCCCCATCAAGCGGAAGCCAAGGGATGCATCAATCCCCTTTTCATTAGACCATTCAGGGCTAGACATAGCAAATGGCAATTGTGGTAAATTAAGGCCAAGCTCTGCAGCAATACCACCGAAGATGCCGGAGGAACGTGCATTATCTACACATTCGCCCACATGCCATACTGGTGGTTGATTATCACCCAAGAACTCTTGCAATGCAGGGCTACATTTTTTGTTAGCATCTGTATTGCAATAGCCAAGTTTCATCAATGGGAAGGATGCACAACCGTTTGTAAGGATGATACAGCCATTTTTAATAAGTGTATCAACGATATCTACAGTTGCTTTTTCGTAGATAACGCGAGGGTTGGAACAACCTACTACGTTAACGATACCGCGAACTTTACCAGATTTTAATGCCTCTGCCAATGGTTTGAAGGAACCATAATGTTTAACAGTAGATTCTGGAGAGAAACCAACTTCTGCAGTAATTTCATATGGCGGAATGAATACAGGCATACCCTTGCGCAATTCATGAGCTTCAAGAGCGCGATCCAAGATTTTGCGAGCCAATTCTTTTGTTTCAGCCAAGTTAGTGTGATGGTGATCGTAACCAATGTGTTCTGCACCTGGTAAACGAGCTGCATCAGATGTAGTGATAACTTTTGTGTTGAAGCAACGTGCTACGTCCATAATAGCAGGGTAAACGTCTTGAACGTCAGCTACCCAGCAATCGAGTGCGCCAGTACCAAGTACAAGTTCTGCACCAATAGCATTACACAACGGAATAACATTTTCATAACGGTACATACTGGACAAACCAGAGCAACAAATACCATAGAATTGGATGCCTTTGGCACCGATAGCTTTCGCTTTTTCTAAATACTCTTCAGAGGCACCAATTGTACAAATTTGAGATACTAATGTTGGCAAGTGACCATGAACAGCGATGTTAACATACCCTTTTTTCAAGGCACCAATGTTAACTTTGGAAGTACGACGACCACCTTGCCCGAACAATGCGTCTGTTGCGATATCCGCTGCCACTACGCCAGTGAATGTGAAAGCAAGGCCACAACGTAAGAATTGCTTCATGTTGCTTTCCCAATCGCCATCTGTACCTACGCATGTACGATGATATGCATCGAAGGCTTCATTGTATGCAGAAATAGGTAAGATATCCAAGTTTTTCCAAACTTCGCGGCGTTCAGCAGGAGCCATCGCAGTAATTGTTTTATATTCACCAGGTAATGCACGGCTCAAATCTTCTAATAAAACATCTGCCAAGTCATTTGCCACTTCTTTTAAGGAACGACCTTCTTCAGGGATATTGAAAGCTTTACATACAGTACGGATTTTTTCTTCCCCCAAAATTGGAATATCCAATTGGTCATTAGCAGCCGCTTTCAAAGAAATCAAGATTTCACGAGCATGCGCACCATGTTGAGTCAAACCACCTGCAGCAGCACGTGTCATATTACGAGCTACGATAAGATCAGCATCGGCACCACAGACACCACGAGGACTCTTAGGTGTAATTTTACATGGACCCATGAAGCAGATACGGCAACATACACCGGCAATACCGAATGTACATTGTGGTTGTTGTTTATCAAAACGGTCAAATACTGTATCGCAACCGATTTGCTCCATGCGAAGAATCATTTCGCGTACCGCAGGATCTGGTGTTTGTTCAATAACATCTTGTTTTGTAGGCCATGTTTTACGATACTCAGCAACGGCTTTCATATAGTCATTTACGCCATGTTCATGAGGTACCCCTGGTTCATGAGTGTGTGGCACCCATTTATCCGTCGGAAGGGCCTTTGCATGACTATGGTCGTGACCATGGTCATGATCGTGGTTATGTTGATGATCGTGGTCATGTTGATGATCGTGGTCGTGACCATGATGATCATGACCGCCACAGTGGCAATGATGTTCATGATTATGATTGTGACCATGATCATGTTGTTCACCATGATTATGGTCATGGGTATTTTTGTTTTCCACATCTTTACTCATTTGAAACCTCCTAGGGACCTACATAGGCCAACCAATAATAACAAAAACATATTCTACTTTTAATTATATTTAAATCCACTACAATGATGGGTTTTAAATCCTATCTCCTAAATATGTTTTAAACTACTATAAGTATATTTTCTGAAAGGACATTTGTCAATTAAAATTTGAGAAATTTTTGACGCATCTATATCTAAGAATATGATAATTACAATATTTATTAAATTCGATTCTTTCAGTTTCTTTTCATAAATAAAAAGAGACTAATTCCTAAATTTTACAGGAATTAGTCTCTATATCTTATTGATTAATTGATTGAATTACGTATTAATTTATTTATTAATTATTAATTCATTAATATGCTCTACCCCCTCAGGATATGCCACCTAAATATCTTTATATCTATACATTACAAAAATTGCTGCATAATATGTGCTACTTCAGATAAATGGAAACGTTTTGCCCTATCAGACCTCGCCACAAGAACTAATTGGCGGAAACAAAGTTTCGATGCAAGAGGATAAAATTTAACCTTATCGTCATCCCCCTTGCTATTGAGCGTGCTCGGCAAGAATGTAATACCATAATCATCTTCTACCAAGGACCGGCATGAATCTAAAGTTTCAGCGCCAATTACGGCTTTTGGCACAAAGGATTCCGCTTGACACAGACGGTTTACCAACGTCCGCAATTTGAGTCCCTCTCTTAGCAAAATAAACGGAAATGCTCCAAAGGGTGCAATTTCTCGAATTCCATCATTAGTCATGAGAGAATCTGCAATATCTATGGCCTTCTTGTTTTCCACACTAATGGCCAATAAAATCTGTTCATCTAAAACGGGATAACTTTCAAGGTCCTGAGAATAAATCGGCGTTGGAAATAATCCTACATCTACTAAGCCATCACAAATTTGCTGTTCCAAAAAGTGAGATTCTCCCTCTACAACATGGAACTCCCAAGTAGGTTCAATCTGTTGAAAGCTTTTCAATGTTTTCCCAAGCATATGATGTCCATAGAATTGAGACAAGCCGATACGCACATGATAGGCTACATCTGTGCCTTGATTAATTATAGATTGCGTTAAAGCCTCCACCTTTAAAACTAATGGCATGCCCTCTTTTGCAACTTGTAACGCCGCAGCAGTTGGCACGACTTTTGTGCGATCACGAACAAACAACGTAACTCCTAGCTCTGCTTCAATACGACGAATCCCCTGACTCAACGCCGGCTGAGAAATATATAATTTTTTAGATGCCTTTGAAAATGATGCCATCTCAACGATGGTACTAATATATTTAATGTCTTTTATGTCCATATAGAAGTCCTTATAACTATGTCCGTATACAAGTCTTATAATAAAACATTATTTCTATTATAGCCATACATTACTAAAATATATGTTACATATACATGGGGAAAAATAAAAATACCAAGAAATTTAGTGTCTTACAAAGCTAAATTTCTTGGTATGTCTTATAAAGGAAACGAACTACATATTGGATGCGATAGAGCCGCATTCTATTACAGCCCTTTTTAATTTTTAAATCACATTAAGGATTTAAGTACATCCAATACTTCTTGAGGTAATTCGTTTTTATGACCTTTAAGTTTTTCCACATAGTCATAACGGAATTCGAAAGCTTGGTGTAATTGGTGATGGTATTCACGTACTTCGAATGGAGGTTCAAAACCTGGTACCTCTACATAGGAAAGATTTTCGTATTCACAGAATGGTTTGAATTCCAATGTACCTTCCACCAAACGCTCTAACAAATCAAGAGTAACTTCTTTAGGAATTTTATTTTCCAAGAAGAAGCCTGTGTTCATGATGTAGCATTCAACACCACATTCGCAGAACAGTTTTTTATAGCTTTCATAGTCACGAACCAATGGATATGTACGGAATGGATTTGCGTAAGGTTCGATAACAAGTGCATTTGGATCGACATGAGCATCCAGTTTTTCCGCTGTAGAACGGCGTGTAGCGAGTGTAGCACCCATAGTAGACGCCAATACAGGATCGGAGATTTTAAGGATTGGTGGCAAAGTTTTATCTTTCATAAGCCATACTATGGCATTAACAGGTTCACCAACGTAGTTTACACGGTTATCTGTCCAGAATTGAGATTTGATAGCACGACCATTGCTATTACGCACATCTTCGGCCAATACAACCTTGCGACCATCTTCATCCATTGTTACACCTACGTTTTGTAGTGTTAACAAGAATTCATTAGCAGGATGTTCCACAGGATAATCTTGCATTTTATCGAAGTATGTAGGTTCAAGAGCAATAGAACTCAAATCGTTTGTATTGATAACATACGCGTCGTCATGCAAGATAGAAATATCATATCGACCACCATGTTTTTCATGAGTCAATGTGGATTTACCGGAACCGGACAAACCGAATACACCGATAGTATATGTTTTACCACCTTCAAGGTTGTAACGTTTCATACCGCCGTGGCAAGCAACATAGTCGAAGCGGTTCGCCAAGGACCACGCAAGTGTAAGCGTACCTTTTTTATGCTCTCCGAAGTAGCGCATACCTAGAATCATGGCACAGTTATGAGCAGGGTCAAAAATAGCAAGACCACCTGGATGACCTGGCACAACATAGTCAGGATCAGAGTAAATATAGATATCGCCTTCCGGAATGTCCACACTATCGTTGTAAAATTCTTTTACAGCCGCATCAAAGAACTTAAAGTTCATAAGCCAAGAATATAAAATAGACGCGTGATCTTTTGGAATCATCAAATGAGCACGAGCTGTGAATTTTTTATCAAGACCAACGATAGATTCCGCAGAAATCCACTCTTTATTGCGGCTATCATATACTGCGTCACGTGCAATGTTAGCGAGTTCAACTTCATCTATGCCTTCATCGCCAATAATGCGGCGAGCTTTAGCATAACGGCCAGTAGTTTTACCATCGTTTGTAACAAGAACCTTTGCATCAGCTGGCAAACCTTGCTCTAACGGTTTAAATACTGGCATATCGAGGACGATAACACCTGGCTCTTCAGAGGCTAATTGATACGCTTGTGCCACAGATGTTACAGGAGTTACATTGTTCCCATAGAATGCAGTTTCAATTGTACTGCGCATCATAGAAAATAATGGGTTTGTTTTGATTTCACTTTGCTTCCAAACGCGTCTTGTAGACATAGTATCTAGATCCTCACCTTTAAATATATTAGTAACTTCTCTTGTAAAAGTAATGTTGTACATGAAAACACTGCTAAGGCAAATACTTTCATTATTTTCTATTTTACCCTGTTCAATCAAATTTGTATACATAAAACAGATGATTTATAGGAAATTAATGTATGTTTATTTTGAATTAGTGCAACACATTTGTAATGTAATAAATTAATACCTAGCGGCATAAAACTATTAGTATGCAATGGAACACCTTAAAAACTAGACGTAGTTACAAAGTAACTAGTTATATTTACAAATCAACTAGTCAAATAGCAAAACGAAAAAGAGGCAAGGTCCTAAGCACTTGCCTCTTTCACGTTTAAAAAATGCAATTATTTCTTATCTTTATTGATAAATGCATCGATTTTACTAATTAGATCATCTACCTCAAAATCGCCGCGCTCGGCCATCATCTTAATTGTTGCCACCTTGGCCATTACTTTTACCATAGGTGTTTTTAATTTCTCGAATTTAGGATTTAAAGAAATCAAATGATCTACAATATCCGGACAATGTTTAATTAGATTAGACAATGTTGTTTTTGCATCGATATGGAATCGACCATTTGCATCAGTTGTTAATGGTTCTTCTTCTACCTCTTCTGCTGCCTCTTGAGCCAAGGATTTTTCTTTACCACCATCGCCTACAAAATCAGTTTTATCCCAAGTCAACAATGTACGGGAACCCTCAAGTTCACGGATATGAGTACAGTCTTGCATCATTTCCAATACGCCGCGGAATTTACCATTTTCATCGCGTACTGCGGTGTAGATAACATAGATGAACAAGCCTGGTTTATTAATCCAGAATTCCGCTTGGCTTTGTTCGCCAGAACGGAACTTCTCTACAATTTCTTCTACTATATGAACAGATTTTGCGGGGTGACAATTCTTCACCTCACGGCCGATAACGTTCGCACTGCGAGGGAAAATACGATGTGCCGTATCGCTGTAGAACTTAACTAGTTCATTTTCATCTACATAGGATAAATCTACCGGTAAATGACGGAACAACAAATTAATTTGCTCTAATGTCAATTTACCCGTTGCCACATCGAGGACTGCATCCTTATCAGCGAGCGCCCCACCAACAGGGCCTACATATTTAGATAGCAAGCCGGCTAAATCATTTAAGAATTCGTTAGACACAGCACCACCTTGAGCTGAATTACTACCATTCAATTGCGCCGCAGAATCATTAATACCTGGCACTACATATAAACCTGGCGCATTGATGATAGCATAACCAATTTCATGGTCATTTTTACTCATTCGAACAAACTCTTCGTCACTCAACAATTTATAAGACGTTGGCAATAAGACTTCTAGTTCTTTAGAATTCAAATCCCGTAATTTCGCCAAAGTTTCTGGCACAAACGCTAGGAATTCTTCATACTTATCTTCTCGAAGCAATGCATAGGATGCAGAAATAGCATCGCGCACAGCATCATCAAAGGTCCACATAATGCGCGTTGGACGGTCAAAGCCGTGGTCCTCAAGCATCGGATAGAGTTGATTTTGCTTACGAGATAGATGAGTTCTCCACTCTGCTAAGGAATCAAAAACGCCGAGCCACGGATTTTTGATAAACTTCTCTTGTTTTAACAATTCGTCTGCTTCAAGGGCTACCTTTTCAACAGCGTTAATTTCTTCCAAGTACGCCCACAACGGATGGTTTTCAGGGTATTCATTTTCGGCACGTACTAAAACGCCGTCAAATAGATCTAAGAGATCATCCATTTTCTCTAGGATTTCTTCGTCCTTGTAAACACCTTTCAAGCTTTGCTCTGCATAGGCAAACTCATCAGGTGTACAAGTACCTAGTTTCTCTTTTAAAATGCGGTTGCCCTCTTCTAAGGACAATTTACCATCTAAATAATCTTCTTTAATGGACACAATAATTCTGTAACGTTCATTGTTAATATCTAGTTTTTGTTTTAATGGATTCATATGCTTATACCTCCACGGGCTAATCTATAATTATATTTTTATTATATCATTTTGAAAGTAATTTTCAGTTGCTATAGATACAATTTTGATTTATTTTTAAAATTTACACATCCAATATTATGAAAAAGAATAACCTTAATTTATTTTTTAGAATATTTTGGCATACAAAAACTGCACTTCAAAAATTGTGTCCAATTTTTGGAGTGCAGTTCTGTATGAATGCCTTGATTAGTTTTTAAAATCAATATATTCAGTTTTAGAAGATGCTACAGGTCTACCATTGGAATCTGTAGCAGGGCTAAATCTCCATTTAGAAATAGTATCAACAATGGCGGCATCAAGCGCACTAGAGCCACTAGATGAGACAACTTCAACGTCCCCTACAGAACCATCTTCCTTGATGGTAAAACGTATATCTGCACCATGAGCAGCTTCACCATAGGCAGAGAGCAATGCTCGGTCAATAGGTGGTGTAGCTATAGCTACTGGTGGATCATATGGAGCTGCCAACACAGAAGCTACCATACTCATTACAAACAATGAGCTTAAGATAATACAACGCAACACTTTATTCATCGTTTTCTCCTTATTTAGCTTTCACAGCTTGCTTAGGCAGAGTAATTGTCATCCCAATAATGGATTCGTGTGCCTTTTGATCTGTGCCAATAGCAGGGGTAAACTTCCACTGCAAAATTGCTTTTTTTACTGCTTCATCAACAGGAGCATATCCAGAAGAGCGCTCTACGAAAACATTTTTAACATTACCTTTTTTATCAATCAAGAAGCGTACGCGCATATCAGGCGCTACCGTAGCAGTTTGAGGGATCTCAGGCAACTCTGGTTTTACAATAGTAACCTCCCTTGGAGATTCTAAAAACTTCGCCGCATCAGCTGTATAATCACTTAACATGCCAAAAGATGCAACAAGTACTGCTGCAGCAGCGTATCGGAATAATTTATTCATAAGAAGCCTCCTTATTAACCTTTTATCTATGCATAATATCATACTAAATAAAGATGAATATTAAAAGAATAAATTCTTATTGATAAATTTTCTCATTTATGATATATTGAATTCAAGATAACTGTTCGAACTCACATATCTAGTTGATATGACAAAAAACTACACAAAGGAGGTTCATCATGAGACGTAGAAAGCGTATTCAAATGAAGGTCATGATGGTACTTGGTATCGTTGCCCTCGTTGGGCCTAGCCATCTACAAGCACTTATTCCCTAGATTATTTTGACCTTAGCAGAAGACCGTATAACTGCCACTAGCCGCTACGTTAGTAGCGGCTATTTTTCCGTTTAAATTCAGAGAGATATTTTCCTTCTTCAAATTATTTCACTATTAGAACAAAATATTTCCCTCAAACAAAGTCATTAATGTTTTTAAATTTAGTATCTATAAAAAAGGAGGCTTATTATGAAATTTAATCGAATTTTATTAGTTGTCGTATCATTAGCACTTATAGTATTTGCCCTTGCAGGCTGCGGAAAAGACACAGCCCAAGATAGTCAGAAAAAACTTAATGTCGTAGCTACTACAACGATGTTAACGGATTTAGTAAAAGAAATCGGCGGTGATCATGTAACCGTACAAGGTCTCATGGGACCTGGTGTAGACCCTCATCTATATCAAGCTAGCGCAGGCGATGTAACCGCTATGTCTAAGGCGGATGTTGTTGTATACAACGGCATTCACTTGGAAGGTAAAATGGGTTCCATTTTTGATAATCTAACAAAGCAAAATAAAGCAACCATCCGCGTATCTGATGCCATTGATCCAGCTACATTGCTCGACTTTGACGAAGAAGATGGTGTAAAAACAAAAGACCCTCATATTTGGTTTGACGTTGCTAACTGGAAACTGGCAGCAAAAGCAGTATACGAAGGTCTTGCGAAAGCCGATCCGGCTCATAAAGAAGATTACAAAAAACGCTATGACGCATATCTTACTAAGTTAGATGAAACTGATGCGTACGTTAAAGCTCAAGCAGAATCTATTCCGAAAGAATCTCGCGTACTTGTAACAGCTCATGATGCATTCCAATACTTCGCTCGCGCGTACGGCTTTGAAGTAAAAGGTTTGCAAGGTGTAAGTACTGCTACAGAAGCAGGCACACAAGATGTGAATGAACTGGTTCAATATATCGTAGACCACAAAATTAAAGCGATTTTCGTAGAGTCTTCTGTACCACATAAAACAATTGAAGCCGTTCAAGAAGCAGCTAAGGCTAAAGGCTGGAATGTTGCCATCGGTGGCGAATTATATTCCGACTCTCTCGGCTCCGAAGGCACTGAAGGCGGTACATATATCGGCATGGTAAAAGCCAATATTGATACAATTACCAAAGCACTTAAATAATCAATTGCTAGATTTTCTTAATTAAATACAACAAAGTAAATTTACGTATACTAACTTAAATAGACTCAAATTTACTTTGTTATTGTAAGTACATGTGCTACTAGCGATATTAGCTAGTGGCACTCATTAATACAAGGAGGTTTCCATGGAATGGGCCGTTGAAGTTGAAGATATGACCGTAGCATATACGACAAAACCCGTATTATGGGACGTAGATATGAAGGTACCCATCGGTTCCTTAGCGGCCATTGTCGGCCCTAATGGGGCCGGTAAGTCCACATTATTAAAGGCCATGCTCGGTCTACTAACAGTTATCTCAGGAAGTGTAAAATTTTATATCGATCACCACTTAGCGATGGACAAAAACGATTACAAAAAAATCGCCTACGTCCCTCAAAGTGGCAGCGTAGACTGGGACTTCCCTACCACAGTACTAGATGTAGTACTCATGGGCCGTTATGGTCATCTAGGTTGGTTTAAGCGTCCTAGCAAAAAGGATAAGGAACTCGCCCTCTCCATGATTGAAAAAATGGGTATGAGCGACTATGTGGACAGACAAATTCGCCAGCTTTCAGGGGGACAACAACAACGCGTCTTCCTCGCAAGAGCCCTCGTCCAAGAGGCAGATATTTACCTCATGGACGAACCATTCAAGGGCGTCGATAAAACTACAGAGCATGCTATTATTTCGCTTTTACAAGAAATGAAAGCTCGAGGCAAAACGGTTATCGTCGTCCACCACGATTTAAATACGGTGCCCCAATATTTCGATTGGGTAACGATGGTAAACAAACAAACTGTCGCCTATGGCCCCGTAGCAGATACATTTACGGACGAAGCTATTGAGCGCACCTACGGCAAGGGGAGGATTGTATGACCATACTCCAATCCTATACGACGCAGATGGTACTGCTCGGTACGGCTTTATTAGGCCTCGCTAGCGGTATCGCTGGTACCTTTGCGGTACTTCGCAAGGAAAGCCTCATCGGTGACGGCCTATCGCATGCGGCACTACCCGGTGTGGTCATTGCCTTCTTGCTGACGGGCATCAAGGACATCGAAGTTCTCATCGCAGGTGCTGCCCTATCCTCTATCACTGCGGCTTGGCTCATTACCATTACCGTAGAAAACAGCAAAATCAAATTTGATGGAGCTTTAGCCACCATACTCTCTGCCTTCTTTGGGCTCGGTATGGTATTGCTCACCTATGTACAAAGCTTAAACAATGCTGGTCAAGCGGGGCTTTCAAAATTTATATTTGGACAGGCAGCCACCATATTAGCGCGCGACGTGTACATCACATCTGCAGCGGCGCTCATCATCATCGTGCTAACCGCATTATTCTGGAAGGAGTTAAAGCTTATCTCCTTCGATGTGGAATACGCCAAAACACTACAAATTCCCGTCACTTTCACCCTTATTTTATATCGTTCATTATTGATCATGACCATCATTATCGGCATTCAATCGGTAGGGGCTATCTTAATTAGCTCTCTCCTCATTGCACCCGCCGTTGGAGCAAGACAGTGGACGAATAAACTGGGCACCATGTGTATATTAGCAGGATTATTTGGCATGATATCCGCCATCGGCGGTACTATTTGGAGTACATCAGTTCCAAAATTACCGACAGGCCCAGCTATCATTGTCATTTTATCGATTCTCGTATTATTGAGCCTCATCTTTGCTCCTAACCGAGGTATGCTCTGGCAGTTCCGTAAAAATAGACAGTCAAAGCACGCATTATTATTAGAAACCACAAGGGCTCCCAAATCCAAGGCACAGCAAAGTATTTGCGTAGCAGAGGACGCACAACCTCGCATAGGAGGTGCCCCATGACAGTTCATACAGAGATATTGCTCATTGCCATTGCGGTATCCATCGCATGTGCCATCCCTGGGGTCTTCCTCGTATTGCGTCGCATGTCCATGATGGCCGATGCCATTACGCACACCGTATTCCTCGGCATCGTGCTCGCTTTCTTTATGACGGAAGATTTAAACTCTCCATTTCTACTCGTCGGGGCTACCTTAGTTGGTGTAGGCACCGTATGGCTTACAGAAATGATACACAATACGGGGCTTGTCAACGAAGATGCGTCTATCGGCATCATCTTCCCGCTTCTATTCTCTATCGCCATCATTCTAGTCAGCCTATACAGCGGTAACGCTCATCTCGATGTAGATACCGCATTACTCGGCGAAATAGCCTTTGCCCCCTTTGATCGATGGATTGTGAGCGGCACCGACTTGGGGCCTATATCGCTATGGATTTCCCTAGGCGTGGCGCTCATCAATTTAATTTTAGTCATGCTGTTCTACAAGGAATTGCAATTATCTACCTTTGATCCGCTACTAGCGGGGCTCTTCGGCTTTATGCCAGCCCTCATCCACTATGTACTCATGACCATGGTATCCCTCACCGTTGTAGCCTCATTCCAAGCGGTAGGTGCCATTCTCGTCATCGGCCTCATGATTGGGCCTGCGGTCATCGCTTATTTATGGACGGACTCTGTGAAAGCCATGCTTACTAGCAGTATCATCATCGGTATTATCTGTGCTGTCGTCGGTACGGAAGTATCTTTCACCATGGACGTATCCATCGCGGGTTCCATTGCAACCACCATCGGTATCGCACTGATTATCGCTGTTATCGCAACACCAAAGACAGGCTATATCGCCACATACCGTCGTCAACGTCACTTACGTCGCCACTATCGGGAAACGATGATGCTATGCCATATTTATACACATATGGATACGCCTATCGCTCACGTTGAAAACGGCATCGGTACCATTCATGAGCATTTGAACTGGAGGCCTGATTATACTCATCAAGCTGCTTCACAGCTAAAGAAACAAGGTCTATTATATGTGACAAATGGACACTACGTGCTTACTGATAAGGGTATAGCACAGGTTAAAGAGATTATTTAAATACAATACCAATACTTTTCCCAACAAAAAGAAGCTGAAATCAATGCTGCTCTGCAAAGATTTCAGCTTCTTTTATTATTAACTAATTATTTTACAGCCTATTAATATAACTGGATTCACGTCAATGATTATCTATAATAAATAGTTCCAACACTATAATAAGCTCAACGCAATCACAAAGAATCCTATTAATTAATAATAGCTTCTAATGGAATTACATGAGGTAGCCCATTGTCATCCATATAAATTTTCGTTTTAACACGGTATACATCTTCCATCATGGCTTCTGTAAAGATGTCTTTCGGCGCGCCTTGAGCATATACTGTACCCTCTTTAAGCACGATGATTTCATCTGCGAACATAGCCGCCAGATCAAGATGATGCAATGTTACGAGTGTTGTAAAATCATTTTCTTGAGTCAGGTTTTTTAGCAATGTTAACAAGTCAAATTGCTTGTGCAAATCTAAAGCACTTGTCGGTTCATCAAGAATTAAGATTTTAGGTTCTTTTACAAGGGCTTGCGCCATGAACACAAGTTGGCGTTGACCACCGCTGAGCTCCATGATGCTACGCGATGCAAAGCGCTGTAAGTTCAACCGTTCCAATACCTCTTGTGTGGCTGCAATATCCTCATCACTTACGCGGAAGGACATGGAGCCCATGCGCCCTAGCATAACGACTTCAAAAACAGATAGATTGACTTTACAGTCATTATCTTGAGACAAATAGCTCACTGTACTACTAAAATCCTTTGTAGAATATTGAGATACAGGTTTACCATTAACGGAAATCTCGCCCTTGCCTTTCAAGATACCCATAATTGTTTTTAAAAGTGTAGATTTACCAGCACCGTTAGTACCAATGAGCGCAGTCAATTTACCTGTTTTAGCAGCAAAGTCAACGCCCTTTAAGATTTGTCCGTCTTCTGTAGAGGAATAACCAAAGGTTAGATTATGAACTTCAATCATTTGAAATAGCTCCTTTTCCTAGTTAATACCAACGAGAAGAAGAAAGGTACACCGATGATTGCTGTCACAATACCGATTGGGAACATCGCCCCAGGAACGAGCATCTTACTCGCAATAGATGCGAGAGACAAAATCGCCATGCCACATACTGCAGATAGTGGTAAGAAATACCGTTGATCCTCACCCACAAGCATACGTGCAATATGTGGTCCTACAATACCGATAAAACCAATGGTTCCAACGAAAGAAACAGCAACGGCTGTAATGATGGAGATGAAAGCAAACACTTTTACCCGTAAACTTTCAACATTAACGCCAAGACCAGAAGCCTTTTCATCGCCTAATTTTAATGCTGTTAAACGCCAAGATTCACGCATCATAAGCGGAAGCATGATTGCTAGCACGATAAGAACAATAGAGATGTTCACCCAATTTGCCTTAGCTAAACTCCCCATCGTCCAGAACACGATGTTTTGAAGGGCCTCAGGAGATGCCATATATTGCATCAAGGATTGAAGCGCTTGGAACAAGAACATCATGCCGATACCAGCGAGAATCATCGTTTCAGAGGAGAAGTTCTTAATCTTATTGATGGAATAGATAAAGAAACTCGTCAAACTAGCGAATACAAAGGCGCCAAATGGAACCATAAAGACACCTAAAAACTCTAATGCACTAGCGCCTACAACAACCATAAGAGATGCACCGAAGCCAGCCCCTGCGGATATACCAAGTGTATACGGGCTAGATAACGGGTTATCAAGAATAGTCTGCATGCCAGCACCAGCAATGCCCAAAGAAGCACCTACGAGCAATGCCATAATGGCCGTCGGAAGACGAATCGACCAAATGATAACATATGCGTTTTTGGAAACCTCTGCTGGGTCTGTTAATGCGAGCCATACATCACTTAACGTAAGTGATGCAGGACCTACAATAATATCGGTAACAAAACTTACCGCACAAATGATCAGACCGATGATAATAAACATGAGCTTTTTATAGCTCTGTTTTTTATAATCGTACTGATTGTTAGTTTCCGTCACTATACAAAACCCCTTTTTAGTTCAACTGCATAAACCAAACGCCACCGTAAGAGAATGGAAGGAATTTGTCATAGAATTCCTTAAGTGTGCCTTCAGGATCTACATCCTTGAATTCCTCAGGATAGAATGTTTTAGCTAAGTATTCAAATACTGCAACGTCATATACTTCACGAGGTAAACCATGGTGAGTAGAGAAAACGTTTTTAGATTGAACGGCTTTCAATTCAGGCCAGCCTTGACGTTCTGTGGTGAAAGCTTTCAATAACTCTTGAGATTTAGCTTCATTTGTATCAAAACCTAAACGCATGGATGTAGGTTTCTTAGGCCAGTAAGAACCGATGATCATGATGATATCTGGATTTCTTTCCAAAATAAATTCTGGGTTAACAGGACCTGCTTTTTGAACTACATCCTTAGTAATAAGGTCACCACCTACTTGAGTTGCCAATGCGCCCCATGCTACGTTTCCACTATACGCAAAACCTAAACCTTCTGGACCTTCGTTACCTGTTTCAATGTAAACAGTTGGTTTTGGTTTATTGATTTTGCTAATGCGGTCCATAACTCTTGTTAAACGGTCAGTATAGAACTTGTTGATTTCTGCTGCACGCTCTTCTTTACCCAATGCTTTACCGATAGCTTCGATAGATTTTTGGTGATTTTCAAGCTTTTCCGCATGATAATCGATATAGATAGTAGGGATGCCAGCTGCATCAATTTTAGGTTTGTAATCAGCTTCATATTGATCTTTGAAATATAAAGGCATGAAGATAACATCTGGGTTTAAGGAAATTACTTTTTCCACATCAAATGTTTTATCATTTACGTTACCAATGAGAGGAATTTTTTCCAACTCTGGCACTTCAGATTTGTAGCGATCCCACATATCTGTACGCAATTTGCTCAAATAAGGGTCAATACCAACAATAGTCTTAGCCACATCTTTGCCTTGCAACGCAGCCATAGTCAAGAACGCACCACCAGAAGCACTCAATTGAACTACTACGCGTTCTGCTGGTTTTTTCAACGTCACCTTTTGACCAGTTACATCTGTAATCTCAATTTGTTTGCCAGATTGTGCCGCATCCTTTTTCGCATCCCCAGGGCCACCACATGCAGTCAGGAGCATACTCACAACTAGCAGGAGCACCGTGGCAAGATATGCCATAAATTTCTTTTTCTTAACCATAGAATACCTCGATTCCAAACTTAATAAGTTCTAATAAACACAATATATAACAACATTTATTTGGGTTTTACATCATCAGCTCCTTCACACACAACACACCCCTAATTCATATGCATAAACCAGATGCCACTATAAGAGAATGGCAAGAATTTGTCATAGAACTCTTTAAGCGTAGCTTCAGGATCTACATCCTTAAACTCTTCAGGATAGAATGTTTTTGCTAAATATTCGAATACGGCCGCATCAAATACTTCGCGTGGAAGACCATGATGCGCGGAATAAACTTGTTTATTTTCAACGGCTTTTAAATCACTCCAACCTTGACGCTCTGTGGTGAAAGCTTTCAACAACGCCTGAGACGAATCTTCAGTAGCTTCAAAACCTAAACGCATAGAAGTTGGTTTCTTAGGCCAGTAAGAACCCATTATCATAATGATGTCTGGATTCTTTTCCAATACAAACTCAGGATTAATTGGAGATGACTTTTTAATAGCATCTTTTGTGATTACATCAGCACCAGCCATAGTGGCTAAAGCACCCCAAGAGTAGTTACCACTAAAGGAGTTACCAAATTCCTCTGGGCCATTCATACCAACTTCAAGGTAAACTGTTGGTTTTGGTTTGTTAATTTTACTAACACGATCGAGAACTCTTGTCACGCGATTCGTATAGAACTTGCTGATTTCTGCGGCACGTTCCTCTTTACCCAAAGCCTTACCTATGGCTTCAATGGATTTTTGATGACTTTCAAGTTTTTCAGCATGGTAATCTATATAAATAGTCTGGATACCAGCAGCATCCATTTTTGCTTTTGCATCAGATTCATACTGATCTTTCAAATCAACAGGAATAAAAATAACATCTGGATTTAATGCCACAACTTGCTCAGCATTAAATGTTTTATCCCCGATGGTACCAACTACAGGAATCTTAGCTAACTCAGGCATTTCAGCAGTAAAGTGCTTCCACATATCCGCTCTGTAATCCTGCAAAGAGGTATCCATGCCAGCAATAACCTTCGGCGTATCCTTGCCCATAAGTGCAGAAATCGTAAAGAATGGACCCCCAGCACCACTCCATTGTAAAACAACTCTCTCTGCTGGCTTTTTAAGCGTTACCGTACGTCCTGTTACGTCAGTAATCTCAATAGGCTTGCTATTTTGCGCCGTATCTTTCTTTGTCTCACTAGGACCTCCACATGCAGCGATGAGCATACTAACGATTAGGAGGAAAACCGTGGCTAAATACGCTATAAACTTCTTTTGTTTGAACATAAGTACCTCTCTTCTCTCAACTAAAACTATCACTATAAGTGCACATAAAAAGCCCGTTTCCCCACGAAGAGGAAACGGGCTGTCATCTCAGTTAGACTAACTACCACGCCTAATAAGCTAGCATATAGTATGAGCTTTCAACTATGCATAGCTAGTATAAATTCATCTATATCAATCCCCATCCCTGTCTCTCGCAGGTCAATTGGCAATTGTTAATTAGGCAGTTCTCCTGGCTCCAGTTCAACGTTACTTTGCGCCTTCCCAAAAACTTCAGTGACCGAGAGCATTTCACCCTCTATGCAAAGTACCTCGCTGTTACAGTGGCGTGACCGCTTTGGCTTATACCAAATTCTCTATTAAGTCAATAGACACCTAACCCAATCATATGTGATTTTTCTCATCGTAGCATGCGGGATATACAGTGTCAATAAACATATAGGGGTACAGCTATTCTTGTAAAATCTATACTTTTCAGCAAAAAAGAAGCTAAAACTCAACCACTAAGCGGAGTTTTAGCTTCTCATTAGAACAATCTGTAGAAATGCCCTTCAAATTCGATAATTTATTTTTATCGATTAATAACTTTTCCTCTACAATTCAAGGCGCATTTGATACCATTTGGCACCGCCATGATCCGACGTTGACGCCCCTTCATTTACAAAACCAAACTTAGCATAATAAGGTATCTTTTCTTCCTTACAGGTTAGAATTACGCCCTTTCGGTTTTCCTCTCTGGCCAATTCTATAAAAGCCTCTATCAACTGACCACCAACACCACGATTGCGATATTTAGGCATCGTATTTAGACCAAAAATCATCTGCCATACGCCATTGGGATTATGCAGCGAAGCATCGGCAAACATCTCGTCCGTTAAGATTTCATCATCAGATACGAAGCCATCGATAAAACCAATTGGTGTGTCTCCATCAAAGGCAATTAAAAACTGACCTGCATAATGGTCTAATCGTTCTTTAAAGGTCTCACGAGGCGCCGCCTCTGCCGGAGGAAAGCAAGTTGCTTCTATATATGTCACTAAATCTAAATCAGAGGTTGTCGCTTTTCGTATTAACATATTAATATCCTTCTTTATGTACTTATGCACTTATGTATTTGTATAGAGCACATTTTAAAATGAGTCAGCTAAAATAAATCATTTTTAGTATAAATGGTTTACACCATAAAGGCTACACGTAGAGATGTTACGTGTAGCCTTTTTCTGCTAAATCTTATATTTACTAAATTCACTTTTTCGTATATTTCGGCACATTTCGATACTGCATTGGTAATGAGTCCTCTTTAATCTTAAATCCGTGCTTTTCATAAAATGGAGCATTCTTACTTTCACCAATCATAACATTGATATACAAATACGATTTGTAAGCGTCTTTCACCATTTCAAGCAAGTGTCCTGCAATACCTTGGCCCCGATAATCAGGATGAACTAGCACATAATTGATGAAGCATACCAGCTCGCTATCATCCATGACGCGAATAAGACCTATTAAGCGATCTCCATCCCAAGCAGAAATCACGCGCGACGAATTCATCAAAGCCTTATACAATCGATCAGGATATTTACCTACCACCCAACGAACAGACAGAAATAACGCTGCTACTTGCTGGGGCGTAAAATTTCTTTCTTCGGTATAGATAATTTCCATCTTGTCCCCCATCATAACCAAATATAAGTCTAAAAAACTTATTATTTTAGTTGAGCTAAATCTTAATAATAGAAACTTTATCCATTTAATCTATACTCTTGTCTATCCTTTGATAGTTGTATCACTTCCAACTGTTCGTCCTGAGAATTATAAATCGCACTACAATCTCCTTGGCAGCCTTCATAAACTCTCTCAATATTTGCTTGTATCGTAATAAAGCTTTCATTATATTCTGAAGATATACACACAAATCTACACTCATCTTCATGACTCCACTCACAATATTTAGTAAAAGTTGCATTTATATAAAACTTCAAATCTGTATAAGAAAAATAATCAACTTGAGATTTTTGAATAGGCCGACTAGAGGAATAATTGAGATCTCCATATATACATATTCCAGATATAGGAATATTTTTAATTGCATGAACTAAATTAATAGGAGAGTATTCAAAACAATAACCTTGATGATTTTGAGAATAATATGACCACATTAAAATATTATTATATTTATGTGTAAGACAAAGAACTCTAAAACATTCACTCATATCTTCATTATTGGATAGCAAACAATTAGAGTCAAAAGGATCATTGAACGCCCAGGGAGGTGAGAAAGATAGTTTTCCATCATTGACTTGATATCGATTTTCAATCACTTTATCTTTAGAAGTATATTTATACAATCTTTTAATTTTAAAATCATCGCTAATTTTCTTTTCTGCATCCTCAAAATAATACTCAATAATGTTATAATATTTACTTTCAAAATTATTATATCTATTAAATATATTATAAAGAATCACAATATCCTTAAATGCTATTTTGATAGCTTCGTTAAAAAGGGTATCAAAGGACTTTGAAAGCTTATTAATCTTTAAATTATAATGTATAGCATTTTTATTATTGATTGTAGAATTATATCTTTTATAACTTGCATTTTGGTAATACACATGAACAGTTTTTTTGCTAAAACTTTTATCTGTTGGTTTACTTAAAATAGAAATATATATTTTCTCTTTAGTTTCTATATTACGAACTAACATTAGGTTACTATACGGAATATCTTCTATATACTTGTAACGATCTTCAACTAATAAAAACACTATCTTTGCTACAGCAAATCTATAGTTATCAATTTGATCCTTCAATAGTATATTCATCGTATATTTTCCTTTCTAAAAGGCATGAGGTCCAATCTATCAAATTTTACAGATATAAGGTTTAAATCATCAAATCCTTGTGGTTATAAGTATATAATTACAACCTACTCTTAAGAACCTCTAAAATAACTATGTATATCCTCTAAAAACACTCCATATAGGATTTATTGAGCCATTCATTCCCATCTGTATATGATTAATCTCCTAAAAAAATATATCTTGAATCTCATAATGAAAACAAAGCTAAAATCATCAATAATACTGTTGTTAGTATAATCTTTAAGATAAAATTTCTTAATAGCATATCTCTAACTTATACCTTTAAATTTTTTAACAATATGAAAATTATTTTCTCGCTTATATCTCTCTATCAGCTTAATCAAATAGATATACTATCAATTATTTTAATCATATTACTATCTTAATATCTATCTACTGCCTAACAATATCTTATTTAAACTACACAATCTCTTTAGGATTCCACCAAATCACAGCCGACCGAGAGGATATCAAGCACTTGTTGTCTTTTGATCGAGCGATGACCTCTTTGCGTATCTGTTCTTCTGCTTCTGGTGTTAAATCCCCTTCGTATTGTTCGTAGATAATCTTTCTGCACTCGATTTCATCCTCGACCATGCGCTCGCATTTATAATCAATGACGCTTACATTAGGGAATCGCCCTTGTGAAAGCAACATATTGTACAGAATCTGGAATTCTTCTACATCAGATTTACTTGCTGCTCGAGGATTTTTCCAGTCAGGAATACCAGCCACAATGGCACAATAGCCTTTTGAGTATTGCTCCATTTGTAAAATTCGAGGCCACACATCAGGAAACATCCAAAGTACTAAAGAAATAGCCACTACATCAAATTGGGAGTCAAAAGATCCATCTTGAGGTAAGTCCTGTACCATTTCTTCAATGATGTTAAAGTTCTCTACACCTAATTCTTTGGCATTTTCTTTAAAGACTGCCACCATGCCCTTTGACGGCTCAATAGCAGTAACAGATTTAATATGTTGAGCAAAAGGAATTGTGAAAGAACCAGGACCAGCACCTATATCTAACATGCTAGAATCAGGTGTTAAGACACTACTTAAAGCAGCATACACCTTCCGTCCAAAGTCGTAGTCATTGCTTTTACGCATAAGAGAAAAATCATTGGCCCGCTTGTCCCAATACTCTAATAATGGATTCGCCCGAATCCCTTTCTCACGATCATAATAACTTTGTTTCCACATTTCATTCCAAAACGAAAAATCTGTAACTTGCGGTGCCATACGAAACCTCCTGACTTAGTCTAAATTCCTCATTTCTCGGATAAACTCTTCTGCCTCTTGCAGATTCTTAGGGAACTCAAAATAAATGCAACTTTCATGACCACAATAAGGATTGCGGAAGTCATAGCCGCTCAACAACAAATACTCGATAATCTTCCATTCTTTGTCATTAGATTTTTTAGGAGCCTTGAATTTCTCGTTCACAAAGTACATTTTACCTTTGCAAGTAGGGCAGGTTTTATTTCGGTTAAATAACTCGTAATTTGTGCCCTCCGACAAGGAGATTCGGCAGTTTATACATACATTTTTATAGCCCATAACTATTTACTCCCATATGGTTTATGTTGAAAGATAGCTTTTACAATCCCTTCACCAACAATATTGCCACCCTCCATGATAAGGAACTCTGCACCTGCTTGTATAGCAGAATAATCTACGGTTTCATAAACTGGCAGCGCATTAGCCCCTATTTGTTTATCAAAGATGACATCTTCACCATCAATAAAATTGATACCAAGATATTCCTCAGTACCTTTTATAACGAAATGAGGATAATACATTCCATTATTTAAATTCGGTGGACTTGTTCTCTTCTTGCTGAAGAATGTAACTATGCAGCTAATAGTAAAATCTAAATTACTCATTTCGGGCCTCATTCAACTACATATACCATATCACCTTTAAAGTATATCCGAGGAAAAACTAAATTGCTCTATGTTAAGATTATCTAATCAATCTAGAACCTTTTTAAAAATTTCCTTATCTTCTAAAACTATATTATATATTTTAACCAAAAAGACTTTTATAAAGCCCTTTAATTTCTCGTGCGTATTTCACTGCACCAGGAAGATGCATTCGTTTATAGTAATCTCCTAATATTTCTGTATGATTTTTCAAAATATCAAATTCAATCATATACATAGCAATACTCGTTATAGAATATTTTCCTATCTCAAGTATAGTTGATTTATCTTCTATATCTAATTCCTCGCCTTTTGGAAATTCACCATCAGAATATTCTTCCCAAGTTTCATCACTGTATTGCCAAAAGGTTTTACTCCAAAGAATCAGTTCTTTACGATTGTATTCTATTAATTGCTCGAAAAACTGCACTAACTCTTTCTCAGAATATAACTTGCAATTAAACCCTTCTAATAAGAATTGCCTTTGATTCAATCGATTTCTTAGTTCTTGAATTTCTATACTTTGTAGTTCTTTATTAAAGTTATCAGGTCCTAATTCCTCTATAATATCTAAATATATAGGGCTATCTAAAAATTCTTTTAAAGTTTTCATATTCTTACGTCCTTACAGAATTAACACCTTCCATAATAAAGAACTCCGTACCTGCTTTTAGAACAAAATAATTTACAATTTCAAAAACTAACAACATATTACCTCATATTTGTTTATCAAAGATGACATCTTCACCATCAATAAAGTTGATACCAAGATATTCCTCAGTACCTCTTATAACAAAATGAGGATAGTACATTCCATTATTTAAATTCGGTGGAGTTCTTCTCTTCTTGCTGAAGAAAGTAACTGTACAGCCAATAGTAAAATCTAAACTACTCATTTTACGCCTCATTCAACTACATATACCATATCACCTTTAAAGTATATGTTCATTATACAGTGTACGGGATTCCCTTCGGTCCATAACCAACCTTGCAATACAGCGTGTCCCCAATTATAGGTCTCCGTAATGACCTCAAATTCACTTTCACTATAATCCTGTTGATACTGAGGTAACTCAATTCTTTTACCTGTGAAAGTATCTAGTATTGTATTATTAAACACGAGAATTTCAAAAAAATCTATATCACACGTCTCAAACACAACTTGAGCCTTATGAGTCTGTTCAGTACCATTCTCATAGGAAAAAATATAATCAAAAGTAAGGATCAAATTATCATCTGCGTATTCTATTTTCTGTACCCTTGCATCGTGGAGAGAATATTTGGAATGGTTGCCAAAAGATTTTGTAGTTTTCATAGGACCTCCGTCTACAAATAAAATCACTTATTTATAGAAATATACTAATACCAATATCAAAAACCACAATGAGCCTATATAAAAGCATATAGTTAAACGCTCAAAGTCTAAACTATATGCTTTTTATATACCGTTCAATCATTTAAAATTTATTTGCTTACTTATATATACCATATTTCAATCCAATAACCTTCATATAGTTACAAATAATCAATAGTATCCATAAAATTTAAAAGTGACTCTTTAGTGTTTATTCGATTATTAGTTAAAATCTCTATTATATCTCCGCCAGATATAATAATTACAGGATGTCCATCTTCTAGTAATTCTTTATATGCCTGTTCAGAAACATAAGAAGTTGTAACAAAAATTCCAAAATCTCTATATTTTAATCTAGATATCAATCTAGACAACAATTTTACCCCATTTGAATTATCTCTTTGATAACATTTTGCCTCTAATGCACATCTTAGTTTTATAGAGTTATTTTTATGACCTAATCGATACTCACCTATAGCATCTATACCGCCATCTCTAACAGTCCGTGTAATATTAAAATTCAAAAAATTATTATCCATTAAACCAACTAATTTTGCAGCAAAATACTCAAATTTATAAGGCTCGTCTTTATAATATTGATATATAAAATCTAACTTTCTAAGATCTTTATCCGTTGATGGTAATTGTTCAATTTTTGATCTATATTCTTTATTCTTTGGTGCGCTTAAAATAATATCATCGGTTAAACCTTGTTTTACATACTTAAGCCAAGCATCAGGCGCAAATCTAGTGTTTAAAGAATCTCCATTTATTAAACAACTAAGCCATTCTCGATTAATTGATTTTGTATTTAAGATTGTAAAATGAGCCTCGTAATTTATAAATCTTTCACTATTAGAAGTTCTCCAAATTGCTTTCAATGAGTTATCCTTACCTAGATAGTAATCTTCTGGAACAGCTAAGCCCAAAAACCTAACACTCCTATTGCTTGCTACTGTAGGATTCTTCATGAAAATAAAAACGGGAGGAATTTTATTACGATTTTTTTCATTAAATATAGTTTCTAAAATTAGATTACCTTTCTTAGAATCTACTTTATCTCCAGGCCTTTTATTATCACCATAATATTTAAATTTACCAGTTTCTGCTTCTAATACATCTGGCCAATCTATATCTTCATTAGATGAATATAAAACAATATAAGCTTTGTCTGTAGTATTCAAAACATTCCTATATCTAAAGCCACCAGCATTTTGTACCCCCATTAACTTAGTTAAAACGTCATCTAATATATTACCAACAGCTCCGCCTTCATAGATTTCATCTATCACAAGATCTACTTCAGTTTCACATACGTCTTTAAACGAAATCATATATTCCCCACCTTAACAGGCTCCACATTTTATAAATTAACAATATTATTATCATTATTATCTACTTTTATAAAATCTAATATAGCTGATGCCAATTTAACTGATAGAATAGGAGGAACTGCATTGCCAATTTGCCTAAATGCAGCCGTCCGTGATGATTCAAAATAAAAATTATCTGGGAATCCTTGAATTCTTGCAGCCTCTCTTACACTTATAGAGCGATTCTGTCTCAAATCAGGATGAATATAATAGTGTCCATCTTTAGATATATGGGCAACAACTGTATGGCTTACCGAATCATAATCTAAAGCTTTATATCTATCTAAAAATGAAGTCGTGTTAGAATGTGTCTGAAGCTCTACCGGTATATCATTATACCTCAAGTTCTCTCCTATTTTTTTTGCCTTCAATACTAATTTATAGATTCTTAAATCATTTTTACTATGTGGTCTTGCAATATGTTGAGTTAAAATATCATCATTACTGCGAATATATTTTTGGACATACTTACTTACATAATTACAACAATATTTCTTCGAACTTTTTCCAGCCCTTATATTTGGCAAATCAGCGAATAATTCTTTTAATTTGGGGCTTGGTTCAACATAATTATATAGATAATCAAAAAAAGATTTATTAAATAGTAAATCCTTCCTATGTCCGACTATAATTACACGTTCTCTATTTTGTGAAACACCAAAATCATTAGCATTAATAACTTCATAATTTACAGCATATCCAGCAGAATCAAACTCCTGAATCATTTTATCAAGTAGTAAGTCTCCAGATATATCCTTAAAAGAAAGTAACCCTTTAACATTTTCAAATATAAAAAATTTAGGCTTATACCTATTGCAAAAATCTAAATAATGCTTATATAAGTAAATTCTTTTATCAGTGTCTTTTTTCTTCTTATTATTAGCTCTCCCAATAATAGAATAGGCTTGGCATGGTGGTCCGCCTATAATTCCATCTAACTCTTTAGTTCCTAATCGCTTATCTATAAATTCAAATATGGGTAATATCGACTCTTCACTTATCTCCTTAGACAAAACATCTTTTGTAACCTCACTTGGAACCATAGAGTACAATACTTCTCTAGATATATTTCCTTGTATATATTCAAAATACGGAGACAGGTTATTGATATTTTTGAAATAATAATATATATTTCTCAAGCATAGCGAGGCACAAGCATCTTTATCCATCTCTATATGACATATAAATTTAAATTTCGTGTTATCCCTAAAGCCCTCTGTAAGGCCACCCGCACCTGAAAATACGTCAATTATATTTAGCATAACCACACCTCCTTTCCAAAATATTAATTATAAATTATTTAAAACACTATCACAGTTAAACTCTGGTTGCCCTTGTCTATGATAATAGGAACTAAATCTTGAAACTATATCTCTTTTAAAACTTTCAGTAATTACACCAATTTTAAGATACGAGTCATCAATAATTTCTCCACTCTCTTTATCATATTCAAGAGATAGTATAGAACGAAAATCGACAAAACCTCCAGTAAAGTCTTTTACCTTTGGCAAAAAATGATATCTCAAAGAATCCGAGTGTGAGTTTCTAAACCACTTCATTAAATCCCCCTTTGCTTTCTTTGCTTTATTAGATTCTTTGTTTTGTTCATTATTATATATTTCTAATCGTTCCTTAAAAGATTGTACTTCATCATAATTTTTAATTTTACACAATATGACTTCATCTACTTTTTTGTTAGCAAGATCACATGATGGCGTCAAAACTATAAAATACTCATCAATATTTGTATCTATATATTTTTTATAAATATCACAGGTACACACTTGCTTAATAGGATTCGGAAACATATACATTTCAATTGGCTCGACATCAATATATTTATCATCAAACATATACTTATTGGAAAGCCAACTTGATATATATCTTATAATTACAGTTTCTTGCTTCTCTTTAGATAATAGTGATATATCTTGATTCTTACTAGTAAAACACTGAGGAATTACATTCCAAAATAACTCCTTTATATTTTTATTTATCTCACCTCTTGATCCAAAGATTTTAAAAACAGAATCGCTGTATTTTTCTATTAACGCATTAATCTCATCATATAAATTTGTCTCTTTAGGAAGGACCTTAACAATACTTTTATCAATATCAGTACTTACTTTATCAGGAAAACCAGTTATTACAACAATAGGAACAATTTCTTTTTCTATTATTCTTCTTAACAAAACATTTCCTGATATTTCTTCATCAGATTCAACTGCATTATCATCATTGTTTAATTTTAAATCTATTATAATTGCTTTAAAATAATTCTGATATAGTTCAATCATAGCCGATTCAGGTGTTTTTACTACTTTATATGTTATATTCAAATCAGTTGTCTCATTTATCTCATTTATAGCCTCTATAAATAATAATTCCTGATTCTGATCATCATCAATCAATAAAAAATCTATATTATTCATTAGTAGTCCCTATCCCCCGTCTAAAACTAACTCTAAACAATGCACCCACCTTAGAGTCTACAACCTCTAAAATACCATTGTTTCGTTGAATAGCCTCTCCTGCAATAGAAAGCCCTAACCCAGTCCCATTGTCTTCCTGCACATCATTTTTTGTTGAGTAGCCCGGCAAAAATAAGATATTATCAATAATACCTTCAGTAGGAATACTTGGCCCATTATCATAAATCTCTATAGTTACATTTTCACAATTACCATGTAAATCTATTTTTATTAATTTTTCATTAGCCTTAGTGTATTGAACCCAAAATACAGCATTATCTATAATATTTGTCAATGCCATATATAAATCATCCTCAATTATATCTAATGTAATACTCGTCTCCATGTCATATTCAATTATAATATTTTGGGATTCTATTATTGATTCAAAAATATCTACCACTGCTTTAATTATTTCCGCAACCCTTACTTTTCGTCTTTTCTTTCTTTTGTTTGATGCCAAAGGATCTAATCGAGCAAAAAAAGTGCTCATTCGTTTTGCTTCAGAGTCTAATCTTTCTATATCATTAGACAAGTCAATATATCCATCAACCGTAATTTCGTTTTTATCTTCAAGTCTTTTAAGCTTACGATTCATCTGAGGTAACTTATTTGTGTACCATGACAATGGCTTTCGACCTTCATGTAATACGACACTTATTACGTTACCTAATGTTGTATGCTTTTGATATATAGCAATAGTTTCCTTTACCTCTAAGAATTCTTCTGCCTTCTCCTTTTCTAATATTTTTATTTCTTTACTGATTTCTTGATTCAATATATTAATTTGTTCCTCAGTTTTATCAGGATATTTTTTTATATTTTTATATGCCTTTTCAACTGCTTTTTCCATCTTCTCATTAATATGAGTAAAGTCAAAAAGTTTGTCTATTACATTAGTCTTTTTTCGCGTCCTTTTTTGTCTATAGTTAAATCGTTCTTTCTGTAACAAATTAAGACTTAAATCTGCTATTCTTTGTAACACAAAATAGCTTGCATTCTCATACAATCCATCTCGAGCACTTTTTTCTTTTAAACCTGATTTTTCTTCAGATTCTATACTTATCCTACCATTAATTTGTTCTGAGCCAATGGCCATACTAGGATTCTGAATCCGCTTAGCGTCTAAATTTAACCAGTCAAATCCTTTATCTCCATATGGTCTTATTCTAAAATCATTTCTATATATACTTATACCTGATTGATCTATTAACATACTTTTTACATCAGTTTTTGATAACTTTGTATGCTGATTTCCATTTATAAAATTCATTATCACTTCTATACCAAATGGATCTTTATCATAAACCCTATAATCAATATATATATCACCACAAGGTTGTGGGTACTCAGTTAAAATCTTATCATCTGCAAAACTACCTTTAAATAATTTTGTTTCATTAGTATAAAAATTATGATAAGTTAACCCATAACTAAAATCAGAATTAACATTCCCTGTTAATCTATAGTGCCAAGCATCATCAAATTCTAATTGTGAAATTATTTTAGTTATATTTTTAGTACTATCATCATAAAAATTATCATAACAAACCTCTATCTTGAAATCATCTATATTTGATAAGAGTTTAGATAATTCTTTTTCAATTTTCAATACGTCAGATTCATGAATCTCATCAGTAAGATTATTACCATATTCATTTGTAATAGCTAATATAGTCCCACTATGCTCATCAGTCTTAAAATTATTAATCATTATAGGAATTTCACTTAGTTTCTTCTCTGAATTAAATTCACTCCAATCAAACGATGCTATTGTTTTTATAGAGTCTTTTATGGTGATTAATTCTAATTTGTTACCAAGTAATGATACAGCATAACGTCCAATACCTTTTCTACCTTGATATACTCTTCCATTAGGGCTCTTTTGCTTTTTTAATTTATAATCTGTTGAAGGTACCATCCATGCCCCTATAACAGTTTCTTGACTCATACCATGTCCATCATCTTCAACAATAATCTTTAATCCGCTATTAGTTTTCTTATATGTTATTTTTACATAAGTAGCATCTGCATCATAAGAATTTTTCACAAGTTCAACCATTGCAGCAGGGAGGTCCTTAATTAAATCCTTACCAATTGCCATTATAAGTCTACCTGTAGGCTCAATATAACCGTTCATAACTATATTTCTCCTAATAATCTACAAATAATAAAATAATAATTATAAACCTTACTATAATTACCTATTCAATCTTAAACTACTTCAAATTAAACATTATCTTTTAACATACCCTTTTACTGTATTATTAATATAACCGTACCAATAATATTTAATAATATCAAGTTAATTCTTTATCTCTGACAGTCATTTCATTAGATATCACCTACTAAAAAGATTTCTTAGCGCAGAGCAAAAACTTTATCTGAGTGCACAATATATTAATTTTTATCAAACTATTATTATCTCAAAAAAGCCAACAGAATTCTCACTCTGTTGGCTTAGTTAATAATATAATAAGAATTTATCTAACTTTTATCATATAGATAGATTTCCATTCGCTTCTCAATTAATTATAGATTTATATTATTCCCACTCAATTGTAGCAGGTGGTTTAGATGTAATATCGTACACGATGCGGTTGATGTGTTGTACTTCGTTTACGATACGACGGGAGATTGTGTCTAATACGTCGTAAGGGATGCGTGCCCAGTCAGCAGTCATGAAGTCTGTTGTTGTGACACCACGCAATGCCAATGTGTAATCGTATGTACGGAAGTCACCCATAACGCCTACGGTACGTGTAGATGTTAATACTGCAAAGTATTGGTTGATACTGCGATCAAGACCAGCTTTGGCAATTTCGTCACGGAAGATGTAGTCTGCATCACGCAAGATGTCGAGTTTGTCTTTCGTAATTTCGCCCATTACGCGAATAGCAAGACCAGGACCTGGGAATGGTTGACGCCATACTAGGTAGTCAGCCAAGCCTAATTCAGAACCAAGTTCACGCACTTCGTCTTTGAAGAGGTTGCGTAATGGTTCAATAAGGCCTTTGAAGTCAACAACTGCAGGCAAGCCGCCTACATTGTGATGAGATTTTATAATTTCTGCTTCACCAGTACCGGACTCAATAACGTCAGGGTAGATTGTACCTTGAGCCAAGAAGTCAACGGAGCCGATTTTACGACCTTCATCTTCGAATACACGGATAAATTCTTCGCCAATAGCTTTACGTTTTGCTTCAGGATCTTCAAGGCCAGCCAATTTATCTAAGAAACGTTTTTCCGCATCGACGCGGATGAAATGCATGCCGGAATCTTTGAAAGCCGCTTCCACTTCGTCACCTTCGTTTTTACGCATTAAACCATGGTCAACGAAGATACAAGTCAATTGGTCGCCTACAGCTTTAGAGATAAGAGCTGCTGCAACGGAGCTATCTACACCGCCAGACAATGCCAATAATACTTTGCCATCACCTACAGTGTTACGGATGTCTTCAATAGCAGTTTTTGCATAGTTTGCCATTGTCCATGTGCCTGTGAAACCACATACTTCGTACAAGAAGTTGTGAAGCATTTCTTTACCATGTTCAGTGTGCAACACTTCTGCATGGTATTGCATAGCATATAGTTTACGTTCTTTATTTTGCATGGATGCAACAGGGCAATCCTTAGTATGTGCTACAATTTCAAAGCCTTCTGGAACCTTTGCTACATAGTCAACGTGAGACATCCAAACAACTTGGTCTTCTTCCAAGCCATTGAACAATGGAGATGTAGTGTCCACTTTAGTAGGTGTTTTACCAAATTCACGATTGTCCGCAGATTTAACTTCGCCACCCAATGTATGCGCCATAAATTGCATACCATAGCACATGCCAAGAATAGGAATACCAAGTTCAAAAATCTCTTTCTCAATTTTTGGAGAGTTTTCTTCATACACGCTGTTAGGACCACCTGTAAAGATGATACCTTGCGGTTTCAATTCCTTAATTTTTTCCAGCGCTTTGTTGTATGGATATACTTCGCAGTATACGTGATTTTCACGAACACGGCGCGCGATCAATTGGTTATATTGACCACCAAAGTCAACAACAATTACAAATTCCTTGTTTTCCATAATTCCTCCATTAAGCAAGAAGTTGTATTTTACAATACTTTCACATATATATTTACAAATTAACTTTATTTACGTTATCTGCCAAAATTAGCCATGAATTTCAACACCTAATATCGATCGTACAAATTCCGGATCAAAATGTTTTGTTCTAGATCCACCATATCCCAAATCAAGTGTTGAAATAGATTCCATCTCATCTTGTGAAAGCTCAAAATCCCATACATTTATATTTTCAATCATTCGTTCTTTATGAGTCGTTTTAGGTATGACAACAACGCCACGTTGAATATTCCACCGTAACACCACTTGCCCAACCGTTTTGTCATGAGTCTCTGCAATATCTTGTAAGAGTTTCTCCTCAAATGGACTATATCGCCCGCCGCCTAATGGTGCCCATGCCTCAGGCAGAACATCATAATACTTCATCGTATCTAACGCATCCGGTTGTTGAAAGTAAGGATGTAGCTCGATTTGGTTTACTGCTGGCTTTATATCTACGTTTTCACAAAAATTCGTCAAAACATTAGGATAGAAATTACTTACACCAATATCCATTAAACGACCATCACGATAAGCTTGTTCTAATCCACGCCAAGCGCTAAAATAGTCTCCCATGGCTTGATGCAATAAATATAAATCAATATACTCGAGCCCTAAATTCCTTAACGATTGATCAATCCCCTCATCCACATCATAGGCATTCATATCTTGAACCCACAACTTGGATGTGATAAATAAATCTTCACGTTTTACTTTACCCATAGCAATTGCTTCCGCAATAGCTTCACCTACGGCCGCTTCGTTTCCATATACAGCTGCTGTATCAAACAAACGATAGCCTACATCAATTGCATCAAGTACAATCTGTTTACATTGCATTAAATCAGTAACCTGAAAAACGCCAAATCCCAACATTGGCATCCGAGCACCGGTATTGAGGGTTGCATATTCCATTATTATCTCCTCATTTAAAACGTTTTACGTTTATATTTCATTATAGCATAGGAACTTATACGCCTCTATATATTCCGAATAAAAGTTTCACAAAACTTTTAAACATTCAGATTTATCTTAATACTTTTATGTAGTGTAACAATTAATTTTTACTTCTAATTACTAATATATAAGCTCTAACATCTAATAGTCAGCATCTAATCTTCACTGTCTTTTTTCTTATCATTATTATGTTTTACCATTTTAACGGCCCCTACAGGACAGATGGAATAACAATCGCCACAGCCAATACAGCCTTTCCCAATGATAAATCGAGTCTTCCCTTCGGTGATGCATTGAACAGGACAATCCTCAGCACAAGCTCCGCACTTAACGCAAGTATCGTCAATATTAAATTTTAGATTTCCCATTATACATCACCTCCCTATCAGCAAAAGCAAAATTAAGTATATCCACGTAATGATTAAATACTATATCTGCTATGTAACGTTAGGTTATTATAAACACTAAAGTCAAGATTTTCTATTGAGCTCAATATTATATGCAATAGCCGAGTAAATAGCCTTTGCCACGCCTTGGTGGTTATTGTCTGTCGTTTCGTATCGTGCCGCTTCTTTAATGTTCGGCTTGCTATTGCCCATTGCCACGCTAGCGCCCGCAAAGCGTAACATAGATAGATCGTTTTCGCTATCCCCCAGTGTCATTACCTCGTCAGGACTTAAGCCCCAATGTTTTGCCAAGGCTTCTACAGCAGTACCCTTTGTAGTATGAGGCAATACAAATTCTAGATTACCTTCACTAGAGAGCAATACATCATAAAAGCGTTCACGACCTGTGCCATCGTGGGACAGACCTTGGTATTCATCTCGTAAGTCTTGCAAGATACGCTGACGCATCGGCTCATCACCGTAGAAGATTTGAATTTTCTCTGGACCTTCATTTAAGGCTTCCATATGAGCTAACAAATCACATACCATTGTCCGCGTAGCCAAGATAAATGGACGAATATTAGGTCTAAAGAAGAAATTAGACTGCTCTATTTCACATTCAGACATGTTTATTTTTACTGCTTCGTTGCCTTCCGCTAATGCATAGTGAGCATAAGTTGCCCCTGGTAGACGAGTGTCTCCTATACCAGAAATCTGATTTTTAGTATTGGGCAGATGATTATCCATTATGCCATGCGAACCCTTTTTATCTCCTTCATTGCGCTCGCTAGCGCATACTCCTAAGCGTTCAGGTGTAATACATCTAGATGGCGGATACATGCCAAAGATTTGGTCTTTCACATAGGCCTCTACATATACGCCATAGGTTAATAGTTTGCGTAACAAGTGTAGAGCTTGTTCCTTATCAAAATTTACGTGGAATAGACTGCGGTTTTCATCCTTGTCCATCACATAGGCACCATTGGTGCACATGAAATAACGTAAGCATGGAAGTTTTTCGATGACATCATTCATCTCATTCCAAGCGCGGCCAGAAGCAATGGCTACGCGAATGCCGCTTTCACGAGCTGCACGAATCGCCTCAATGGCATCCTCAGGAATCGCCTTTGCATCGTTTACCAAGGTGCCATCTACATCAGATGCGATGAATCGAATCGGCTTATCCCCCGTGAGGCCTATATAATTTTTTATTTCTAATCTTTCAGTTAAGGACATATACACTCCTTTTAACTAATGAATCGTATGTTGATATTACAGTTACTCAGGTAGATACAAAAATGAGCTATTTAGTACTATTAAATTCAGCAACGATTTCTTCTAAGGTTGTTGGGTTTTCTACGAGTCGTAGTAAAGCGCCACCAATAATATTAGCACCGTCGATGATAGTTTGTTCAATGGTAGGCTCTAACATGGCACCGGCAAATTCTTTAGAATGGCACACCTTCGGCTTGCCAGCGAGGCGCAATTTAGGATGGAGTGCTGCACATTGATAGCTTACATTGCCAATATCTGAACTACCTCCGAGAGCTGCCGGACCAGGTTCAAAATTGAGGCCCATGTCGGTCATTACCTCTTCGATAAGCTTTGTGCCACGGTGGTTTTGGTTCATATCATCATACGGATTGCCATAAAACGCTACATCCACAGTTGTACCTGTACAAAGGGCCGCCCCTTCAAAGATGTTTTTAATCTGCTCAGATAAGCCATTTAAGTAATCCCGCTCTGTGTGACGCACGGTAACTTCTAATTCACCGAAGGCAGGAATTACATTGGATGCGGTACCTCCAGCAATGATCCATGTGCCGATGCGCGTTTCAGGGCGTACTTGTTGACGCATCATATCCATAGCATGGATAGCGAGTTGTACGCCGTTTACCGCATTGACACCATTCCAAGGCTCGCCGGCTGCATGAGCTGGCTTACCGTGATACTTAGCGCGGAAGCAATCGAGTGCCAAAAATTGTGAATTAGGCCGTGTCTCCTCGCCGTCGAGATGAACCATGATGGCAAAATCGTATTCTTTAAACACCCCTGCATTACACATATCTACCTTACACCCCATCGCTTCTTCGTCTGGTGTGCCGATAATATCTATATCCATGTTGAAAGCTACGCCCTCTTCTTGCATTTTATGCAGTGTCAATGCAGCCAACACGCTTATAGAACCACTGGCGGAGTGACCGCATGCATGGCCTACCTCTGGCAGTGCATCATATTCACAAAGTATGGCTAATCGGCCCTTTGGATTGTCTACTTTCACGACAGATGCCTTGAAGGCAGTTGGCAAATTACAGAATTCATAGGTTACATCCATGCCGTGTTTTTCGAGAACAGCACCAATGGTTTTGACAGACTCGAATTCTTGACTGGAAATCTCAGGGTTTTTAGCTAATGTATAATTCACCGCAAAAGCATCTGGTGCGAAGCTTTTACAAAGATCGGAAAATGTATGCATAAGGTTCATAGCGCCTCCAATAGATATAATCAAAAATGTGTGCAAATCGATGGATTTAAACAATGTTAAATGAAATCCATTTTTAAATATGAAACTCATGTACTCTTAATTATACAATGTTATTGCCTATTGGTGTAAAATTCCGTACAATATAAACAGAAATGTATAAACCATGTATATGGATGTTTGAGGAGGATACTATGTTTAAGTTCAAAAAATTGACAGCCATCGCCCTCGTAGCGGTAGCAGCAATGGGTTTATTGGCTGGTTGTGGCAACGACAAACCTAAAATGACACAACAAGAAGGCGTATTGCGTGTAGGTTCTGAAACTACATTCCCACCATTCGAATTCACTGAAGGCGACAAATATGTTGGCTTCGACGTTGATTTGTCCGAAGCAATTTCTAAAAAAATCGGCCTAAAAATGGAATTCAAATCCATGGGCTTCGATGCTTTGATTCCAGCTGTTCAATCTGGCGATATCGATATGATCGCTGCAGGCATCAACGCTACTCCAGAACGTGAAAAAGTATTGGACTTCTCCGATGTGTACTTTGATCAAGGCGGTTTCATCACAGTTGTGCGTAAAGACAACACTACCATCCACAACATGGACGAGTTAGCAGGTAAAACTGTAGGTGTTCAAATCGGCACAATCCCTGTTGAAATGGCTCAAAAAATCCCTGGTACAACAGTAAAACAAATCGATTCCAATGCTAATATCTTCATGGAATTGAAAGCCGGTACAATTGATGGCGCTATCATCGATAACGCTGTAGCTATGTACTACCTCAAACAAGGTGCTGACCAAGACCTTAAACTCGTAGGCGAACCTACTAAATCCCCTGGCACAGTGCTTGGCGTGAAAAAAGGCAACAAAGCTTTACAAGAAGCTGTTAACAAAGCTCTTAAAGAACTTAAAGAAGACGGCACTTACCAAAAAATTTACAACAAATGGTTCGGCGATTACAACAAAAAATAATATGTATTCCTAAGAACTAGGATACATAATAACCCCTCTGAAAGATTTCAACCATCACATAAAATTTGTGACAACAGATTTTCTTCAGAGGGGATTTTTTGCGCTTTAATACAACACATACTGAAGCTTCCATATTAAATGGGATTAAATACAGGCATATTAGAAATAAGCTAGTATATTGTGAGAACAGTTAAACGATATCAATATGATATCATCAGAAAACATACAGTTATACTAGCATTCCCTCTTTTACGGTACCTAGCGTTCGTTATATAATAAATATGTATTCTATCGTATAAAAGGAGGCCTAATGGCACAGTACTTTACGGAACGCCTGCAAAAGGTCTTCCACATGATTTTTACATCCTATAATCAAAAAATGGCTCAAGAAGGCTTACGTCAGTTAGAGCTCATCGTCAATAATCAGCAAGGATCAGTGCAAACTGATCATCGTCCCTTGCGAAACGATATGACGACCCTTCTTGAAAGTGACATAGATAATAAAGAAGATGCTCTCAAGATAGCCAATAATCCAGAGGCTAGAGAGCTAGGCGATGCTTACGCTCTCTTGGCGCGGGTCTATGCAGGTCCGCGCTTTACCTGGGAGGAATCTAACTTCCCAGAGGACAACATGCGCACGTATCAGTGCTTACACGATAGCATTCGCCGTTGTAGCCCTATCGGTACATTACAAGCCTTGCGTATCAAAGGCTCCATCACGCCTACCGTCGAGAAGGATATGCAAATCTCCTTTGACGATGCTTTCCGCATTGTCTATGACCATGCGAATCGAGGCGATGCCTATTGCCAATATGTTATAGGCAATGTCTTTTTCTGGCGCGATGATAATCGCATCGACTCCGCTGAAGCTATGCTAACACCACCGCCCATGAGCTGGTCTAAACGCATTCTAAAAAGTCTTACAAGTGGCTCTGTACAGGATCGTATCGCCGCCTTGCAAGGCACTGTGCCAGACGATAAATTACAAGAAAAAGCGTCCAGCCTTGCCAAAAAATGGTTTAATAAGGCTCTCGACAACGGTCTTGCCATGTTCCAAGGGAACTTGCGCAATATCTATATCGACGAAGCCGACTTTGCCAATGCGCGCCGCGTCGCCAAGACTGCGGCCAAGCTTGGCAACCCTGCCATGATGCTATATACAGGACTCGACTGCCATGAAAACGGTAAATTCGAGGATGCTTTCACGTGGTTCACTAAAGGTGCCGCCTTAGGTCAATCTGAAAGCATCGCAGAATTAGCGGATTATTACTATCATTTCTATGATGCCAAACATTTACGTTGTACTATCCCCTATGATCCGGTAAAAGCCATAGGTCTCTACCGCCGTGCGGCAACAAAAGAGTTTAGTGATGCGGGGTACACCGCCTTGCAGGCGGCCTTTGGATATATCTTTCACATAGGCCACCTCCCTCTCGACTGGGGGCTCATTGCAGACTTAACGCATATGGCGGCTACAAAAGATCGTTTTATGTTCGCCTTGCCCTATATTGGTTATATGCGAATCCACGGTTTAGGGGTAACGAAAAACATCCGCTTCGGTGTACAATCGTTACTGCGTGTCTTAGATGAGGAACAACGTGCCTTCGAAGAGGAAAATCGCATTCTTTTCTACGATATTACGCGCGCTTTAACACGTGTTGCCTTGGGCTATGCCTACGAAAAAGGCTATGTAACAGGCAAACCCGATTTAGATCAAGCCGTATCCTATTACGAGCAATCCCATCAATATATCTTGTCTCACAAAGCCAATTTAGATCCAGAGCTAAAAGATATTCCTATCGATGACGAAGCAGAAGAACGATTAGCGGCCTTTGAAGAGGTTGATGGTCACTGGCAATACAAAGAAGGCATTGCCGAATCCACTACTACGGTGCGCCCTGCGCCTGCCGCCTGGCCTCAAGATGCGGCCCGTTTATCTGTAACTATGGACGACTTCCTGTGGGATACGACTTTGTACGACTGGCAAACCATCGAAACAGCCTTAGAGTCACAAGAAGAAATGAAGCTCAGCTTTTACAATCGTTTCCTATCCGTTCCAGATGCATTGCGCAATATCTTCAAGCTCGATGTAACGCGGATGCTACGAAATCATTATCAAGTAAGACTGCACGGTTATGATCCAACAGAAGGACATGAAATCGTTTATAAGGCCGTATACAACAAAGAAAATACCTTAAGTCTATTAAAAGAGCTTTACCATAATCGTCAGTTGCCTAGTCTCGAAGAGAATTGGTCCATCGAAAAGAACGAAGAAAAGCCGATCTGGCACTACGTACTCGATGTGGATCAACAACCGTTCTTGCTAGAGGAATACGACGATGCAAACGCTATGATTCAGACTGCCTTGCAAGGGTTGAAAGAGAAAAAGTACGAACAAATTAATATTCGCACCCATGACTTTGTGGGCCCATCCTATTTTATTTTTAAAGGCAATCAGTCAGCCCCATTTAGGGTTCAGCTCTATCTGAAAGAGTCGGCCCGTCATACCATCGATGACGATGGAAACCCACAAGACACGCCTGGTAAGACCTACTTATTCGAACAATATGTGGGGAACGAAGTATCCTTAAACTATTGGATTCAAAAAACAATAAATACCTTAGAAATCCCTGAACTAGATAATTGGAAACAATTAACAGTGCCAAAGGATTTACAAACATAAAAAGACCATCCCCAGTGAGCTGCTCCCCCAAAATTGGACACAATTTTGGGAAGTGAAGTTCAACAGGATGGTCTTTTTTTATTATAGTGTTTTTACAACGCTGGCACAGCGTGCACAGAGTGTAGGATGTGCGCTATCTTGACCTACTGTATCACGGTGGATCCAGCAGCGTTCACATTTTTCGAGACCAGAGGCAACAACAACTGTTGCGACGCCAGTTTCTTCGTCTTTTACAGCCTCTGCCGGTGCAGCGCCGTTCACGATGTGAGCTTCGGATACGATAACGAGTTTAGCCAAGCCTTCTTCACCAAGAGCATTCAATGCATCAAATGCAGCGCCTTCAGCGTATACCGTAACGGATGCATCCAATGGGTGACCAATTGTTTTGTCTTGACGCGCAAGTTCCAAAGCTTTTTGTACGGATGTACGCAAGTCTAACAATTGGTTCCAATTGTCAGCCAATTTTTGGTTGAAGTGTTCTGGATGACCTTGTGGCCAATCTTGAAGCATAACGGATTCGCGCATACCCTCTTCTTTAGGCATGTATTTCCAAACTTCTTCCGCTGTAAAGGAAAGCACTGGAGATACCATAGCTACCAATGTTTTCAAGATTTCATACATTGCTGTTTGAGCAGAACGACGAGCTACGTTGTTTTTGCTTTCAGCATACATAGTATCTTTCATTACATCAAGATAGATGGAGCTCAAGTCTACGGTGCAGAAGTTATGAATTGCATGGTATAACATGTGGAATTCATAATTTTCGTACGCATCAGTAACCTTTTGACGTACTTCTTCTAAGCGCAACAATGCCCATTTATCGAATTCGGACATATCTGCGTAAGCCACTTTATCGGTATTCGGATTGAAGTCATCCAAGTTACCGAGCAAGAAACGGAATGTATTACGGATCTTACGGTATACTTCGGATAATTGTTTTACGATGTCTTTGGACAAACGTACGTCTGCTTGGTAATCCGCAGAAGATACCCACAAACGCATTACATCGGCACCGTATACATCGATGATGTCGCTTGGAGCCACTGTATTACCTACAGATTTAGACATTTTGCGACCTTCACCGTCCACAACGAAGCCGTGAGTCAATACGGAGTTGTATGGTGCTTTACCAGTTGTAGCTACTGCAGTCAACAAGGAAGAGTTAAACCAACCGCGATGTTGGTCAGAACCTTCAAGGTACATAGCACATGGTACGTCAAGATCATTAACTTCGAGTACGCCAGCCCAAGAGGAACCAGAGTCGAACCATACGTCCATGATGTCTGTTTCTTTTTTGAACTCATCATGACCGCAATGAGGACATTTGAAACCTTCTGGTAATAATTCCTTAGCGCTGTGCGCCCACCAAGCATCGGAGCCTTCTACGGCTACTTTTTCTTGTAATGCTTTGATAGTATCATCGTTGATGATGTGCTCGCCACAGCTTTCACAATAGTAAATAGGAATTGGCACGCCCCAAATACGTTGACGAGAAATTACCCAGTCACCACGGTCGCGCACCATGTTGAAGATGCGGTCATGGCCCCATTTAGGAATCCATTGCACTTGGTTGTCGATTGCATCAAGCGCTTGTTGACGGTACCCATCTACAGAGGAGAACCATTGTTCTGTAGCGCGATAGATGACAGGATTTTTACAACGCCAGCAGTGAGCGTATTGGTGACGCAAGCTAGATTTGTGAAGCAATGCATTATTGTGCGCCAAGATTTTAATAACAGGCACCTCTGCATCGTGAATTTCCACGCCAGCCAATGGGAATTCAGTATCGCCATAACGATTGTCATCTACTTGTTTAGTATAGTTACCAGTTTCGTTAACAAGGGAAATGATAGGAAGCTCAGTTTTACCTTCCTTGTTATAACGCATAACGATGTTAAAGTCGTCTTCACCGTGTGCAGGAGCTGTATGTACACAACCAGTACCTGCTTCAAGTGTTACATGGTCACCACACAATACAGTGGATGTACGTTCAACGAATGGATGTTTGAACTCAGCTAATTCTAAGTCTGCGCCGGAAAAACGATTTACGATTTCATAGTCTTCGATACCAATATCTTTCATAGCTGCGTCAACAAGTTCAGTAGCCATCAAGTAGTATTCGTCGCCAGCTTTCACCCAGCCATATTCTAGATCAGGGTTAACGGAAATAGCTACGTTGGCAGGCATTGTCCAAGGAGTAGTTGTCCAAATAACAGCGTATGCTTGTTTTGGATCTACGCCAGCTGGCAATGTTACCTTTTTCTCGGATACATAAGGGAATTTTACGTAAATGGAGAAGGATTTTTTCTCAGCATATTCGATTTCTGCTTCTGCCAATGCAGTTTCGCAGTGCGTACACCAGTATACAGTTTTAAGACCTTTATAGATATGTCCGCGTTTTGCCATTTCGCCGAAGATGCCAAGTTGTTTAACTTCGAACTCAGGACGCAATGTCAAGTACGGACGGTCCCATTCGCCTAATACACCAAAACGAATGAAGTCTTGTTTTTGTGTTTCTACGCACTCCAATGCATATTCCTTACATTTATTGCGCAAGTCCAATGGAGCCATTTCATGACGGTTAAGACCAGTGTTCTTAATAACCGCATGCTCGATTGGCAAGCCGTGCGTATCCCAACCAGGAATGTAGCGAGTATAATGACCAGTCATAGTTTTGTATTTCATGATAATGTCCTTCAACGTTTTGTTGAGGGCATGACCAATGTGCAATTTACCGTTTGCATATGGAGGGCCATCATGCAAAATGAATGGCTTTGCGTCTTTACGCAATTCCAAACGTTTTTGATAAATCTTGTTATCTTCCCAGAATTTTAAGATTTCTGGTTCGCGCTTAGGCAAATTGCCGCGCATTGGGAATTCTGTTTCAGGCAAATGTAACGTCTTACCGTAATCCATGATGTGCTCCTTTTACATAAAAAAATCGCCCGTCCCCGAAGGGACGGACGTAATATCCGTGGTACCACCCTACTGACTCTCGTTACTTGTGAAAGCTAAACGCCACCGCATTTCTGCGATTGTCACACCATGCTAGCACATGATTGTAACACATAAGACGCAACTCATCTCTCATATTGTGAAAGCCACTTAGACATATAACGGTGTTCACCGGCGGCGTTGCCGCTTGCTCCAAAGTGATCCGCACATCTCTAGATTTCCAAACCTTTCAGCCCATGAGTTTGATCTCTACAAAATCCGTCTGAGACATGCCGTCTTTTTCAACGCAATATTCATATAATAGATAATTATAGGCTGGAAACAACGTAATTGTCAAATATATATTCTATTTATACTAATAGACTCATTATACTAATTTGTTCGTATACCTCTAGTATTTAAAATATTCCAACTAACATATAAGAAAAAATCGCTTTATAGAATGCTTAAAAGTATCCCATTTATCTACATCTAAATATAACCCTTTGGAACATTTCACAATAACCCCTTCACGAATCAATATACGTAAGGTTCGTTTATTAATGGCACTGGCCTGTAAAACCTCATATTCTGATAATGCTGAATCCTCTGAACAAGCACCATTATCATGAAAATATTGAACAAGTTTATTTTGCCATCTTGTAATTGTTTCTGCACCAAAAGCCATATTATCACCTCATTACTTTGTAAAATTTTCAAAAACTTTAGTTCGCTGTTCTAAATATAACTTTGTTAACATACAGAATGGATCTTTATTGTCTATAACATTATCATATAAGTAAGATCTTCCTCGACAACCTCCGCCACACATATATTTATAGTCACAACTACTACAACCTTTAACATTATCTACTGTCATATGAGACCATATAGATTCCTTATTTTTTAGAATATTTTTCAAAGAATCCGTTTTAATATCCCCCATCTTCATAGTATCCTTATGAAGCATATGGCATGGATAAACCTCTCCATTTGCTGCAATACTAACCATTTTGCAACCCAATCCACAGCCCACTTTACAACATAGACCCTCTATTCCATCACTATTTCCATTAATAACACTATCTTCTATATAAACATTGTCTCCTTCATTAATTACTTTTACAATTTCATAAATATCATTATCATCTAAAATAAAGTCTGAGAAAGTTTTATCATATGGATCGACTGTAAATATACTGAAATTAAAGGATACTTTTAAACCTTCAGCCAGCCGAATATAATTTCTCATATATTTAATATTCTTTTTATGTAAAGTAAATATCAAATGAACATGTACAAGACTCTTAAAGTGTTCCACAAAATCTAAGACCTTGCCCATTATTCCTTCATTTCTGATAAATCTGGTTTCTCTATTATATCCATCTACAGATACACTTAAACTATCAATGAAGGGGATTGCTTTCTCTACTCGATTCCAATCCATTGTACCATTAGTAATGACCGCAACACTTATATTATGTTTTTTAATATGTGCCAAAATGTCTGCCATATCATTTCTTATAAAAGGTTCTCCACCTGATATAACTAACCGCTCAACCCCACAAGCTACTAATTGATCAACAATATGCTTTAACTGTGCAGTAGTTAAATCTTTTTGTGTATTTCTTTCTTCTATATACGAGTAACAACCTACACAACTTAAATTACATCTATCCGTCACATGAAGATAGGCATTTTTCAAGACACTAGTGTCTTTTTTAAAATAACCAAACTCATTTAATGCAGCCATAATTTGTTTTTCATCATTATTAAGCGTATCTTCTTCAATTAAGCCTGCTTTCATTCTATTAACGAAGTCTATACCGGCATCATCTAATCCTATTATTGCCCCATTTTCTCCATTGCCAATAATATTTACTCCCTTAATATTAAATAAATATGTTCTATCATGAAGCATGCTGTTCATTTATTAGCCCTCCTTTTTCAATGAGTCTATAGAATAGAAATCCCTTTTTATACAAATCATCAAAATAGCCGACCTCTTTAATAGTTCCATCTTCTATCACAATAATTTCATCATACAGTTTCAAAATATCTTTTTCTAAAAAATGCGTTACATTAATAACAGTTGCATCAAGACTTACAAGTTCCTGTTCCAAAGTTTTCGCTGTAAGATTATCCAGTCCAAAAGAAAACTCATCAACTATAATAATATTTGATTGTTTTAAAAGTGCCCTACATATTTCAATCCGCTTTTTCTCTCCACCGGAGAAGTTATTTCCATTCTCTTGAACAATTGTTTTAATTCCTTTATCCAAACGTTCTATAATCCCCTTTAAATTTGCTTTATCAATGGATTGAGATAGGAGTTCCTCTGAAACAGTATTGCCTAATGTCAAGTTGTATTCCAAAGTATCATTAAACATTACGCTATGTTGCTGCATATAAGTGATATTGTCATACACTACTTCATCATTAATTTGATGATAGTCATATTCATCAAAAGTTATGCTTCCTAAATAACTATCATAATAACGTAAAATCAGTTTCAACAATGTCGTCTTACCACTCCCAGATGTGCCTACAATTGCATATTTTTTACCTTTTTTGAAACTAAGATTAATATCATTGAGTATATTTCGTTCTTTTCCGGGATATGCAAAACTTATATGTTTAAAATCTATACTTTTAGAAAAATTAATTTGATTATTAATAGGCTTCTCAATTGTATCAATATCAGTTGCGTTATCTTTTCTCAACTTAATCTGATCGATATGATTCCATATTTTTTTTGCTGAAACAACTTGACCTAACGACAGTAGTATCATCATGATGGGACTCATAATACTATTTGAAAGCTGTACGACCGCAATCATATCTCCTACACGTATTTCATTTATACTTACATAATATGCACATATCAAAAACATGGTAAGTCCTAGAATGAATGCAGTAACAGTAGAAAGCAGCAGAACGAAATCTTCAAATAATTTACTCCTTAGCCTCTTATTTTCAAGGTCATTATTATAAAAATTAAAAGAGCTTATAATATTTTTCAATACACGATACGACTTTATCACTTCAAAGGCATTGAAATAATCCTTTATGACTCCATTAAACTGTCCAAAGCTACCAAGATATTCTTTCTTATATTTCCCCATCTTAGATCCCAATAAATTAGGAATAGCCAACCCAATTATCACAAGACCTAACATAATGAAGACTATTTTAAAATATATGGACCACATAATCACAAGTGATACAATAACAGTAGATACAGCTCCTATAATACTGTATAGTGTCTCAAAATAGTCTCGCTCTATAATATATATATCTTGATTCAGAATGGTAGTATAAGTAGATGTATTATCCTCTCGAAAGTCACTTATATTTTTGCTGAATAATTGATTGAATATGCGTTGTTTCTCATTTTTTATTATAAAATTAATCAATCTATCTTTTGTCAATACATATAAAGTAGATAATATAAAAATACCTATCGCAAACCCTAAGCATATAAATATCTGGAAGAAATCAATTCCCTGATTTTCAACTAACGAATTAGTAATCCATTGCATCAATATTGCTAACATCGGCATCATTATGGAATAAAGAACAGCCAAAATCAAAGAACCTATGGCAAGTAAAGGTCTTTGAAATAGTAAACTAAATCGTTTCATTGTTCTGATCTCTATTAAGCTTATAAAAAACAAACCAGTGTATAACTATGACAATTATAATACTAGTAATAGTATTTTCTATCGGACTGTTCAACGATTCGGAAATATTATTACTATTTACAAAATTACTATTCTGTAAAACGCTTTCAAGTCTGCTGCCAGTCAAAATAAAAAAGTTTTGTAAAATATTATATACTGAAAAGAAAACTATATTTATTCCCACTAACACTTTTAAACTTTTTCTACCTTTATTTTTAGATAGAATTAAGAGAATAACTGAAACAATAAGTTGACATGCAAATATACCTAAAATAGATAATGCATTAATTTTTTCAACACACATCGTTATAGCTAATATACTAACTATATAGACGAGTAATAATATAAAAGTATATTTCTTCATAAATTGCTGGCCTCCTTCAATTATTAACAATGAATGATTGAAAAGATGAGTCAAACAATCATTGCATTATATAATAAATGCAATAAAACAGGATAAATTAATTTTCCAGTTTTATAATAAATAAATCCAGAAACAAGTCCAAATGGAAACCTAACGACAAGATTCGCTAAAAAACTCTGTCCTAAATGCGTTATAAAAGCAAATATTATTGCCGATATAAGTATAACTATATAATTATTTTTGAATATATGTTTCAATTGTGTAAAGATAACACCTTTACACCAAAACTCCTCACAAAAAGCGATTGGTATGTTCTGCACAAGAGCAAAAACAATATCTCCTTTAAAAATCATAGTCTTTACAACTATAAGAAATATAATCACAAGTGTGATAAGAATTACATCGAGAGGAAAATCAATTTCCAACCCTAAATCAACAGGATTACACACAGCATTATCATTCTTACGCAAATAAATAATAGGAAAAATGAACATTCCTATAATCATACTTATCCAAACTGTAAGTGCTGAAGAAAGATGCCCATATCGTAAATCACCAATAAGAAGGTCTACGATTATCCCTGAGATAATCGTAAAGAAAACTGGAAATATAGATAAAACAACAATATCGATATAGATTTTTTCTTTATATGATTTGCTTCGATCCATTTTTCAAAACCTTTGCAACAACCAATTATTGACATTATTAAAGAGCCTAATATCTAATAACAATAATAAAAAAAGAGTGTGCAAGATAATCTGAAAAGATGTAATTTAACATTACCTCCAGAGCATCTCCCACACCCTCGAAAAACATAAAACTTATTATATGACTTGTTTAAAATACAAAATAATATAGCCTTAAATGGTGGATTTATTCAATTAGTAGAAATTAAAATTATTATATTAAATTACTGTATTAAAATAAATAACGTTTATCAATAACGAGGATTACTAATTACCATCCACCTCGTCCATAACTACCACAGATATAGAAGCCTATAGAAACACAATTGCCAGAATTAAAAAGTTTTGCAAATAACATAATAAAACCTCCATTCATCCAATATTCCACCATTCAAGGCCTATGCATATTCCTTGCAATCATAAAAATCACAAAGAAATATGAACTTAAAAATTATGAAATAGCCTTTGCTCAGTGGTCATGAATAATGCAGGTTTATTATCTACTAGTTATTAAATTAATCATTTTTTAATTCAATGTATAAAATACATCGTTTATGCTTCTACCGAGAACTACGGCTATATCATTTGCTAATTTTAAACTAGGAATCGTTTTTCCATTTTCGATACTATTAATTGTCGCTCTAGTAACACCTACTTTTCCCGCTAATTCATGCTGAGATAAGCCCAACATCGTTCTATAAAGCTTAATTTTGTTTGCCATTTCTCCCACTACTCCCTTTTACTCGTCTGTCATTGTAAAATAATTCTATCTATTATTCCAAAACAGACTTCAACACTCTTGCATTCAATACAACACGCCTTACATACAACACAACACGGCTTACAATCGGTACAACACGTCTTACATTCGATACAACACGTCTTACATTTACTACAATAAAATAAAAAAACTACGTCTAGCAAAGTCTATTGTACTTACAGTTAAATTAAAGTTACTTTTAGTAAGCTTTACTTTATGTAACCTCTACTTTACTTTTTGTAAAATATACTTTACCTTTTGTCAAATCAATTATACTTTTTTTATTTTTATATTGCAAGCACAAATTAAAAATTCATGTTTTCTTTAAATTATTTGACATAAAAGAACGGCATTTCATATCTATCGTATATCAAAAACAAAAACTCTCTTTATAGCAGAACCATAAAGAGAGTTAATATTATCAGTATTATTGACTACATCATAGCCTACATCGCACTAGTCATAAGTAGTTTATCTACCAAGAACCAAAGCACAAAGATAGCGCAGAATAGTCCTGCAGTTAGCCCCATAGATGGCGTAGTATCAATAAGACCTAATTCACGGGCCATTTGTTTTGTTACAACCACTTGACCTGTAGGAGGACCAAAGCGATTTGATAGGCTTTCACCAGGTAGAGCCATAAGGATCAACAGGATAATGGTCCCTACCACCGGGATGAATCCAATAAATACAAGTCCGCCTGATCGGCCTTGATCGTGTAAGCGTCGTACTGAAACGGCCACGCCAGGAATAACCATAATCACGGACAAAAGAACAAGAATGACCAAGCCAAAACCTACGCCTACTACACTAGACAGTGGGCTAATATAGCTCAAAAAAGCACAAGTAAATAGAATGGCCACAAACAACAATTGATAGACTAAAAAGAAATGCCAATATTCACTACGACTTGCACGACCATCAAAGTCAGCATATTTATAAACCAAACATTGTTTAAAGTTTTCAATCAAGCCTAGATTGTATTTATCTAACGAGATTTGTGGCCTACTAACATGCCCACATTCTGGACAGTAACAATCTGTTTTTAACACTTCATGTCCACAGTAGGGACAAGATTTCATAATAAACTCCTTCTAGTTACAAACAGGAATCAGCAAAGATTACGAAGTCCTGCTGTACTTAACACATATAACAACTTAGATATTTTTTATTTATTAATATCTATATTTTTGAATTCATCTGAAATTCATTTTACTACAAAGTGTTATATTGTCTATAAAGGAGATGTTAAACTTTTATAAAATAAAATAATGAGATTGTTAATAAATGCAGATCTTTATTATATATATCCATTCCCATTAATACCATACCATAATATCTCTCTAATGATATCAGCAATAATAATAGATTGGATAATAAAGATAGCAATCCCCATCGCCCAATCTTGGCGACGGGATGGAGTTTCTTCTAGACCAGTAGCTTTGCTAACCTCAGGAGTAATAGGTGTATATCCGGTTCTTTCACCATATGAATTCTCTCTTTGATCGCCACGACGCAATTCGTAAATGAGAAATATAAAGAATCCTATAACAGGAATAAATGAGATTAGCTGGGTCCAACCACTCCGTCCAATATCATGCATACGCCGCGCTGTGATAGCTATATTGGGAACTATAAAGAAAAGGGATACCCCTACAGCAACATTATCGATAAGCGTTTCATAATTAGGGAAGCCCAAGATACTACAAAGTAAAGCTAAAATGCCAAGTAATCCTTGTATCAATGTAACGCCTGCCACAAATCGCCAATATTCACTACGGCTAACACGACCGTTAAAATTAGCATAGTTCCTAATACCTAATTTGAAGGCATCAGTATAGTTCAAATCATATATATTTATGGTTGACATAACCTAATCCTCCTCCATGGCTTCAATAGCAACAATGCCCCAGCCTTTGCCTTCATTATGCAAACGAACTAATAGAGGCTCTAGATTATCTTCAAAGGTAACGGTAAAGCCCATATAATTTACAACAATATCATCATCTTGGTCTTGAGAAACATAGTCAAGCTGTATCGCTTTCACCTTAGGAACCTCTTCCTTAGTCATGGCTTGTTCCCATAGTTCAAAGGTACCATATCGTTCCATAGCACGAGCGCTCAAATAACGATATGCACCATGATAATCCTTTTTATTGAGGGCTTCATAATAATTACTTACCACAGTACGCCCCTCTGTTGTAGCCGTTTCACTTTGTAAAAGACGATTTGCTTGTTTCGTTAACGAACTAGGTTCTAAATTGCCATAAGCAGTCTCCTCTACTATAAAATTATGATTAATCATTGTACTACCTGCACTAATAGCTAGGCAGCCTAATACTAATATAGCCACAATAAAGAGGCCCGATACGGAACGTTTTTCCTCTAATCCATTAGATATAGGCGATGTGCGCTTACAGAATAGATACAATAATGCAAGCCAGCCTAAAAAAGGAACCAATAGTAAAATCATCAACGTTGGATCATTATTAGAGTCTCGTAACCGTCTTGCCATTAGCATAATCTTCGGCAAGCATAACAGGATGGACAGTACAAATAATACGCCGCCACCGATAGAGACAGCATAAAGAAATCCATACGGTATGTAGGTTGCAAGACCTGTAATACATATAATTAAGCCATATACAAAGGATATGGCACTTATGGTGAGCCAAAAATCGGCTGTATTGGTACGTCCCTTACTGTTCGCATAGTTTTCCACTAGCTCACGATAGAGGATTTCGTATACTCTCTGTTTCATAAAGCTCCTACTATAATCTTAGATAATATTAGATAATAAACATATATAGATATTCCTATTATACTATGATTTATCAACTTAGTTGATTCATTTTTTATTCATGAAATCTACCTATACTACAGATATATTTCTTACAACTAAAATTCGCACAATCAATTATACAGGAGATAATTATGAAAGCTAAATTAATTAAAGCCGTAGCCTTGGCCAGTTTAGGTGCCTTCTTAACAGTTGGTATTGGTGCCAATGTAGCCCAAGCCAAAGATTATCACTTCAAAATTGGTGAAAACCATCGCATGGTAAAAAATGATGATGGCACAGTAGATAGCAGCAATCATCCATGGTACAAAGTAAATGATAAAAAGAAAAAGCACAGAAAGCATAGAATATCTGAACGTGAAAAGCATGATAAAAATGCAACAGCAAAACGCAGTGAACGACATCAACGTTCTGAATCCTCTAATGACTAAGCCTTGCGCATAATACATATTACTAGCCCTAAAAACACAAAACTAAATTAACCAACCAATGAAAAGGACGTTATACATTGCATAACGTCCTTTTATGTTATCCCCTATATAATTTTTCCCAAGGCTATATGAGTTATTATGTTATGCGCCAGCCTTTAGAACAGCTTGTTTCATGGATTGTACGTAATCAAACAACGCTTGATCCGCATGTTCACCGTGTTCTGCCACGATTTTAACGATGGCAGAGCCTACGATGGCTCCATCGGATACGCGCGCCATAGTTTCCGCTTGTTCTGGCTTAGAAATACCAAAACCAACAGCTACAGGGATATCTGTATATTTGCGAATGGTTTCAACGATGGATTTAATATCCGTCTTAATTTCACTGCGCATGCCTGTAACGCCAAGTGAGGATACGCAGTATACAAAGCCTTCTGCGTCTTTTGCGATCATTTCGATGCGGTTTTCAGATGTTGGCGCAATTAAGGATACCACTTCAACACCATGTTTATGGGCCACACTAGCGAGCTCGCCTTTTTCTTCAAACGGCATGTCTGGCACGATAACACCAGAAATTCCCACCTCTTCACAGAGGGTAAAGAATTTTTCACGACCGAATACGTAGATTGGATTTAAATAGGTCATGAACACGAGTGGCACGGTTACTGCTTCTTCACCTGTGCGCAAACAACGCACCATATCGAAGATATCATTGATTTTTACGCCTGTAGATAATGCGCGTGTACTTGCTTCTTGGATAACTGGGCCTTCCGCTGTGGGATCGGAGAAAGGAATACCGATTTCCACCATGTCTGCACCGGCTTTTACCATAATGCGAATATAACGTTCTGTATTTTCAATACCGTGGTCACCTGCACTAATGAACGGGATGAATGCCTTGCCCTTTGTGAAAGCGTCTTTAATTTTACTCATGAAGATCCACCCCTCTATATTTCGCCATAGCCGCTACGTCTTTGTCACCGCGACCAGATAAACAAATAATAATGATGTCGTCCTTGCTCATAGTAGGAGCAATTTTACGTGCATGTGCCACCGCATGAGCACTTTCAATCGCAGGAATAATACCTTCCAAGCGAGATAAATATTCAAAGGCATCTACTGCTTCGTCATCTGTAACAGGCACATATTCAGCACGACCGCTATCGTGCAAGTACGCATGTTCAGGACCGATGCCAGGGTAATCGAGACCTGCAGAAATAGAATATACTGGAGCAATTTGACCGTCTTCATCTTGGCAGAAGTAGGATTTCATGCCATGGAAGATACCAACAGACCCCTTCGCGATTGTTGCCGCATGTTCCTCAGTATCGATGCCGCGACCTGCTGCTTCACAACCGATGAGACGAACCCCTTCATCTGGAATAAAGTGATAGAACATGCCCATCGCATTAGAGCCGCCACCTACACAAGCCATAACAGCTGTTGGCAATTTGCCTTCTACTTCAAGGATTTGTTCACGCGCTTCACGGCTGATAATGGATTGGAAATCGCGTACGATCATAGGGAATGGATGAGCCCCCATAACAGAGCCCAATACATAGTGCGTATCTGACATGCGGTTTGTCCATTCGCGCAACGCTTCGGAAACCGCATCTTTCAATGTACTAGTCCCTGTTGTTACTGGATGCACCTTAGCGCCTAGCAATTCCATACGATATACGTTAAGTGCTTGACGTTCACAGTCCTCTGCACCCATGTATACTTCGCATTCCATACCCATCAGCGCAGCAATAGTAGCCGTTGCCACGCCGTGTTGACCTGCCCCAGTTTCAGCAATAACACGAGTTTTACCCATCCGTTTTGCCAATAACATTTGACCGATTACATTATTCAACTTGTGAGAACCAGTATGGTTTAAGTCCTCACGTTTTAAATAAATTTTGGCTCCCCCAAGGTCCTTTGTCATACGGTCCGCATAGTATAAAAGAGATGGGCGACCTGTATATTTTTTATGTAAATCCTCAAGTTCATGTACGAAATCAGGATCATCTTTGTACTTGTTGTACGCCTCTTCTAGTTCGATGACTGCATTCATCAATGTTTCTGGCATAAATTGCCCCCCAAAGGAGCCAAAATAGCCATGTCTTTGTTCACTCATATAACTTACCTTTCTATATACCATTCCTGCTAGCACGCCATACTATGGCATTGCTATTGTTCTCACAATGTTGGTGAAAGCTTTTATCTTCTCATCGTCCTTCACGCCTTCTGTTTCAATCCCGCTACTGATATCGATGCCGTACGGTCGAACCGTACGAATGGCACGCGCCACATTGGTGCTATCGATACCACCAGCGAGCATAAACGGTCGTTCAAACTCATCTAAGCAAGACCAGTCGAATATTTCACCTGTACCGCCTCGCTCGTCTTTGTGATATGCATCAAACAATAGCATATCAGCACTGCTATCGATCCACGCCTCTGCATCTGCAGCACTGCGGATTTGAACGGCCTTCCAAACCTCTACATTAGTACGTTCTTTTAAGGATTGGATGAAAGCTTCATCTTCATCACCGTGCAATTGCACCGCATCAAGATTTACTTCTGTGGCAATCGTAACGAGATTATCTAGCGTTTCATTGACAAAAATGCCTACCGTTTTAATAAATTCTTGTACTACATCATTACTCCATTGTATGACATTTCTGTTATATCGATTTGCATATTGTTTGTGTAGCTCACTTACTAAAATCTTAGCTTGATCTACAGTGACTTGTCGTTTACTTGGTGCAAATACAAGGCCCATGTAATCAGGCTTTGCATCGACTATAGCAAGGATAGTTTCCACTTTAGAAATACCGCACATCTTAATCTTAGGCGTATAATATGTGGGTCCATAAAGATAGGCTAACTTTTCAACCTTATTGGGAGAACGCATGAAGGTTTCACCCATCAAGGCTACGCCGATATTGTTATCCCGCAACACTTGAATATCCTCCGGCGTTTCTAGCCCGCTTTCAGATACGAAGATCACATCGTCTTGCACGAGATTGCGCAAGCGCACACTATTTTGTACATCTACAGTGAAGTCCTTGAGGTTACGATTGTTAACGCCAATAATGCGGGCACCGCAATCGATAGCCATTTGTACCTCATGTTCATCATGAGCCTCTACCAAAGAGGATAAGCCAAGAGAATCAGCTAACTCACGGAACTTTGTCAGCGTAGGCACAGCCAGGCATGCACAGATTAATAGGATTGCACTAGCGCCCCATACCTTTGCTTGGTAGATTTGGTATTCATCGATGATAAAGTCTTTACGAAGCACGGGGATTTTTACGGCGCTTGCAATCTCTTGTAAATATTTTTTATCACCCTTAAAGAAATCTGGCTCCGTCAAAACAGAGATAGCAGCTGCACCTGCTACTTCATATTCTTTGGCGATGTCTAAATACGGGAAGTGCTCTGCTATGATGCCTTTTGATGGAGACGCCTTCTTTACTTCGCAAATGAAGTTGAAGTCTTGCTGACGAAGGGCTGCTTCAAAAGGAAATCCTGTATCAGATGGTAATGCTAAAGCCGTTGCTTTCACAGACTCTGGAGATTCCACCTGTTTTTCTTGGGCTACCCGAATTTTGGTCGCCTCTATAATCTTATCTAAAATCAATGGTTACACCTCTTGGGTTGCTTTCACAAACTGTTCCATTGTAGCAAGCGCCTTGCCAGAGTCGATCATATGTTTCGCCTCTTCAATGCCCTCTGCTAATGTAATGCCATCTTTTGCAAGGTAAATCGCCATGCCAGCATTGAGAAGAACTGCGGTACGTTTACCGCCTTGCTCACCACCGAGAACGCGGCGTGTAATCTCAGCATTTACTGTTGCGTCGCCACCTTCAAGCTCAGTTTTATCAGCGTATTCGAAACCATATTCCTTAGGATCGAATTCGTAATTTGTGAAAGTACCATTATTAATTTCGCATACGTACGTTTTGTTGGTAGCTGTAATCTCATCAAGACCGTCGAAGCCATGTACCACAGCACCGCGTTTCACGCCAAGGTTAACCAATACACGCGCCAACGGTTCTACTAAGGATTTGTCGTACACGCCCATCAACTCCACAGTTGCGCCTGCTGGATTTGCCAAAGGTCCAAGGATGTTAAATACCGTACGAACGCCCAACGCCTTACGTACAGGACCTGCATATTTCATGGCTTGATGATACACAGGAGCAAACATAAAGCACATATTCGCTTTGTTAAGAACTGCTTTGTTTTGCTCGCCGTTAAGCTCTAATTTAGCGCCCAACGCTTCAATTAAGTCGGCAGCACCACATTTACTAGATACACTGCGGTTACCATGCTTTGCTACAGGAATACCTGCGGCAGAAATGATAAAACCAGACGTGGTGGAAATGTTGAAGGTATTCGCTTCGTCACCGCCAGTACCTACGATTTCTACAACAGTACCTTCGTGAGGAACAGAACCGGCCTTCTCGCGCATAACCTCAGCAAAGGCTGTAACCTCATCTACAGTAGGGCCCTTCGCTGCCAAGGCGCACAAGAAACCCGCCATAGGAACCTCGGGTACATCACCGCTCATAATCTTGTTCATTGTATCTTTAGCAAGGTCGTAGGATAAATCTTGACCATGCGTTACTGCATATAATGCGTCTTTAATCATTTATATCTCCTTTTGAGGATATCTATTAAATTAATACCATATCTACCTAGTCGGTAACGATTGGATCCTGCCCTCAGCCTCCAAGTGACCACCCCCCGCTATGCGGGGCGCCAAGTCGGCTTCGCACATAATCCAATCGCACCTATCAGCTAAAAAATCATACCAATTTAATAGATACCCCTCATACAAACTATTATCAAATGATCCTGCGCATTATACGGAGTAACGCACAGGTCATTTCTTTACAGGGTGGTGGCCACTTGGAGTTCCGAGAGACCTTATTTCTGCCTTATCGTTCTATAGCTTAAGAATAGCCTCTCGAATACAAAACAGTGATTATTTTTCTAAGAAATTGCGAATCATTTGTTCCCCGTTTGGTGTCATGATAGATTCCGGATGGAATTGCACTCCATAAATCGGGTAGTCTTTGTGTTCCACGCTCATTACTTCGCCGTCGTCTGTAACGGATGTAACGATGAGTTCGCTTGGCATGGTTTCATCGATAATCGCCAAAGAGTGGTATCGTGCAACTTCGAATTGTTCAGGCAAGCCCTTAAGGATTTTGGATGGGTGTACTTGTTTCGCCACGCTTTGTTTGCCGTGCATTACTTGTTTTGCATAGGATACGGTGCCGCCGAATACTTCGCCAATGGCTTGGTGTCCCAGGCATACGCCGAGGATTGGGAATTCCCCTTTGCATTCACGCAATAGGTCTTCGTATACGCCCGCATCAGCTGGTCTACCAGGACCTGGTGAAAGTATCACATAGTCCGGTTTCAACGCACGGATTTCTTCAACTGTTAATTCATCGCTACGGATGACTTTAATATCTGGATCGATAGAGCCTACTAATTGGTATAAATTAAAGGAAAAACTATCGTAATTATCTATAAGGAGTACCATTATTCTACCTCCTGTGCATTTGTAATTGCGGAAATCATGGATTGGCCTTTTATCAAGGTTTCATTAAACTCGCTTTCAGGAACGCTATCTCGAACGATGCCTGCGCCAGCGCGAACATATACCTTACCGCCTTTATTCATGGCCATGCGGATGCCGATACATACATCCATGTTACCGGAGAAATCGATGTAACCTACAGCGCCGCCGTATACGCCGCGTGGGCTTTTTTCAAGTTCGTGTAAAATTTCGATAGCACGAATCTTAGGCGCCCCAGACAATGTGCCTGCCGGCAATGTAGCACCGATAGCATCGAGTGCATCTTTGCCCTCTTGAATGTCACCGCTTACAGTAGATGTAATGTGAATTACATGGGAGAAACGTTGCAACATATGTAACGCTTCTACTTTTACGGAACCGAATTTAGAAATTTTACCTAAATCGTTGCGACCAAGATCAACGAGCATGTTATGTTCAGCCAATTCTTTTTCGTCATTAATGAGTTTTTCCTCAATAGCGAGGTCCTCTGCTTCGTTTTTGCCACGACGCATGGTACCTGCAATTGGGAAAGTGTACATTTTGCCATCTGTCAGTTTTACCAATGTTTCTGGAGAAGCCCCTGTGAGCTCTACATCGCCACCAGATAGATAGAACATGTATGGAGATGGATTCAATGTACGCAATACGCGGTATGCATTTAACAAGCTCCCTTCAAACTCGGCTTCGCGGCGATTAGATACAACACATTGGAAGATATCCCCTTCCTTGATGTAGTGCTGCGTCTTTTTAACAACTGCTTCAAACTCATCCTTTGTGAATTCAGAGGTAAACTCTGTTTTAAGAACGCCTTTTGGCACATCCGCCTCTTTGCCGTTTACAACGAGATCAGCAAGAGTTTTCAATTCGAGCTCAGCCTTGTTGTAGTTACGTTCTAAATCATTTGTGCTGATGTTAGCGATTAAATAAATTTTATTTTTGTAGTGGTCAAAAGCTATAACTTTATCAAAGAGCATAAGGTCTACATCGTTTACCATGGCAGAGTCATCATTTGGCGTTGGGAAATCCAATGTTGGCTCGATATAGCGAATGTATTCACATGCGAAGTAGCCTACAAAACCACCTGTAAAAGTTGGTAACTCTTCTAAGCGAGGACTTTTATATTGACTCAAAATATTGCGAATCTCTACTGCAGGATCAGAACACGCAAAGGTACGTGTTGTCCCGTCTTTGATGGTCATTTGATGGTTTTTGCAGAAAAGCTCAATCTTAGGATCATAGCCCAAGAAGGAGTAACGGCCCCAATGATTACTATTATCCGCACTTTCAAGCAAGTACGTATGACTGCTCACTTGTTTTAACGCTTTCAACACACTAATCGGCGTGCGTACGTCGGATAAAATTTCCATATATACAGGCACGATATCGTAGCCCGGTGCGATAGCTTTCACACGGTCAAGACTAGGGAAAATCATGAGAACCTCCATCTGGCGTTTGCCAATAAAAAAAACTCGCCCATGACAATGTAACGTCAAGGACGAGTTTATAGTTCTATGCTTATAAAAGTATCAAGAATACTAGTATTATGCTATAAATCGCGGTACCACCTTGTTTGAATGCAATGCATTCCCCTTTCGCAGGATACTAACATATCCCTCACGACTAACGCTCGTGTGACGTCGCACCATACTAGGAATGACTGTGAAAGTTCATTCTTTTCCATGCGCCCTCGGTGGTCCATTTAATAAGCTGCGTACTACGGGTTCTCAGCTAATCCCGCTCTCTGTGAGTGCATTTCCTATTTTTATCTCCACCTCATCGGTTTCTAACAGGCGAGTATAAAATTATAATCTGATTATAATGTTTCTATAGAATGAAAGTCAAGAAGTTTTAATTTCTGATTGTTGTTCTATTATGGAAAAATTATTAGCATACATTCCTATATATTGCTAATTATTGCTAATAACTCATCAAAACAAGGATGATTTCTTCGCTTTATCCTTACCTTGCTCAATAATTTCTTTGACAATGGAATAGTCATCACTATCTAATTCTTCTAAGCGATTTAAAACAATAAAATCATTCCCATAGATGTTAGATAATTCTTCTAATGAGTTAGCATATTTATTAGTTCTTCCATATTTACGCACAGACTCATAATATTCATCATTTGGAATCTTTATAATTTTAGGATTTATGACATTCATCGTAATAATAGTTATCCCAGATTCTCCATAAGTGTACAATTTATTATCTACCTTTCTATAGCTATAAATAAGTCGCTCAAATCCATTATCACGCCATGTATCTTCAAATGAATAGTTAGCATGCAATTTATATCTTCCAAAAGCATAGTATTTATTATAATCATAGTTAATGAAGATTAATAAAGACTGTGAGACTATTATACCTAACAAAAAAAGTATAGCAATATATTTATACATTATATTTACTCCAATAAAAAAACTAACTTACAGAAAAATCATATGTAGTTTTGTATGCAAACGTTCGTCTATAACCTGATTGCTTTAAAATATAAGCAGCTTCATAATTTCTCGGATACGAAACCAATTCTGCTAACATTTTATCATGATTCCTTATCTATTATAGTAATTTATGTTTTATATAAATCTTATCTACTAATATTGTTTTCCTTTAAACACTAATAGTATACTGAGATTACATATATTATCAGTTCCTACTGATTATTTTGTGGAAAGGAGAGCCTAAGTTTTTATTTTATCCATCAACTACTGGATTCAAGACACCATTGCAAATGACAAGCTTCCTGACTTAATATTGGGGATGAAATCAAAAAGATATAGAATTACTAATTTTCTGGTACTATAAATTGTACTAGGACTAGTGAAGGAGAGATACTTTGGAAACGTGGAAACGTACGGTATATATAAGTTTAATATGTGTATTCTGTACATCCTTTGGGGTGAGCCAATTAGCACCTATTCTCCCTCTGTATTTTCATGATTTAGGTGTTCAAACGCCATCGGCTATGTCTCTCTGGTCAGGTTTAGCAACTGGTGCAACCTATTTAATCGTATGTTTAGTGGCACCCTTTTGGGGGCGTGTAGCTGATAAGAAAGGTCGTAAAATCACATTAATACGATCTAGCTTTGGTATGGCTTTATGTAATTTATTGCTCGCCTTTCAAACAACACCTGAAGGGGTTGTAATCATTCGTCTCATACAAGGTCTAGTGAGTGGTTTTTATTCTGCAACCATTACATTAATAGCCTCAGAGTCCCCCATCGAACGAACTGGTTGGGCACTGGGTCTATTAGCTTCGGCCAATCTAGCGGGTTCTCTAATCGGCCCTTTATTAGGTGGATATATTGCAGATACTATAGGTATTCGTAATGGCTTCATCTTAGTTGGCATTCTCATGGGTTTTGCAGGTTTGCTAGCTACTATTTTTATCCATGAAAATTATGTACCAAAGCCTAATGTTGAAAAACTATCTATTAGCAAGCTAAAAGAACAAATTCCTGAATTTAATAGTATTGTAGCATTGTGTATAGCATCATTTATTTATGCTATATGCATCATGTCCTTACAACCTGTTATCTCCGTATATATCAAAGGTATTGTTCCGAGCAACACTGAAAATCTAGCATTTATTGCAGGCACTGTCTTCTCAGCTATGGGTATTGCTCAATTGATAAGTAGTTCACCGCTCGGTAAATTAGTTGATAAAATTGGACCTCGCAAGGTATTAGTCGTATCTCTTATTTATGTAGGCTTATTTAACATCCCTCAAGCCTATGTGACTGATGTTTACCAATTAGCACTTATTCGATTTTTACAGGGCTTCGGCCTAGGTGGTATGTTACCGGCATTAAACACCTATCTTTCTTCAAAAACGCCTCGTGAGTTTACGGGACAAGTATTCTCCTACAACCAATCAAGTTTATTTCTTGGCTATTTCTTAGGTGCTGTCGGTGGTGCAAGCCTAATGGCTTGGCTAGGTTTTACTACCTTATTCTGGGCAAGTGGTGGTCTATTTATAATCTCTGCCCTTTGGATTGGTTTAAAACTAAAATAATACATATACATAACAAAAGAAAACCCTTCTATGTATCTGATTGGTAAAAGTTATATATTCAAACATATAACAAAATCTAATCAGTCCTAGAAGGGTTTTCTTTTACAAACTTCGATAGCTATGCTATTAACTAAGTCAATTTATATAGAACTAGAGTAACAATAGCATGATGACTACAGTCGCGATAATGCAAGGCACGGCATTACGTTTAGCCATTTCCATAGGGTTAATACCTGCCAGTCCTGCAATGATGATACCTGCCCCTGCAACAGGACTCATACTACGACCGATACCAGCACCGATTTGAGCCATGGATCCAAGTTGCATAATACCATAACCAAAGTCTGCAGCATGAGGTGTGACAGCACCATTAAAGGCAAGAGCTGCCGCATTACCAGAACCAGAAATAACCGCCAATAAGAACGGACCAAAGGCTGCCCCGATTTGGGCGATTTGTTGAGAGTTCTTCATTCCATCAATAAGGGCACTTGTTAGTCCAATGAGTTGCATCCCTGCTGTAAAGCATGCTGCTGCAGCCATAAGGCCCACTACATCACACATACCATCTCCAGTACCGCGGAAGAACTTCTTAACAGCTTCTGCCACATTAGGACGCACGGCAATGATACCAATAGCAGTACCGATGAGCATAGATACAGGAACGGAGATTTCTGGAATCACCGCTACCTGTTTACTACCTAATACAAGTAATACAAGAGGAATAATTGGAATGATTGCATAGAAATAATTTACTTTGAACTCTTTGCCTTCCTCTACAGTATCGTTTTTCATTACATACCCTGTATGCTCCTTCTTAACGATAGCTACAATATTAAGCAAAATAGCGGCTACTACTATACCGATAATTGCTTGCATAGAGAAGCTCGCAATAACTGTCATTACGTCTACCCCCGCCAGTTGTGCTACTTGAGGGTTAAACATAAGGCCTGGACTCAAGGAGCTACCCCATGTACCTAAGAAGATAGCAGAACCAGCCATCGCTGGGTGCACACCAGAACGAATTAAAGCCGGAATCAATAGCGCACCTACGGCCGCCGCACAGCCTGCCGCTGTAGGCAGTGCAATGTTGATTAAGAATGTAATAATAACCGCACCTGGGATGATGATTTTAGTCATCTTTTTAAGCCCTGCAGAAATGAAATACACCATATGCTCCGTACATTTTGTATATTCCATAACATAGCTAAAACCTAACACCGTACAGATTGTAGGCACAAGGCCTGGATTTGTAAGTTCTTTCACAAAGGCCGTCGTACCAGCGCCAAGCTGCCCACCAATAAAGCACATTAATAAGCCTGATAATAATAAAACGAGACGCGTTTCAAACTGTTTAATAATAGCGATAAACGTCGCTACTACGATAACAATACCTGTAATAACCATAACTCTCCTATCCGTGTACATAGGATGCAAGATAGCTATATCCCCTCTATAAACACTTTACACCCAATACACAACTAACAACACTAAATACAAAATACAATAGTCCTATCTATGTCTTACACCTAATAGGCCTAACAATAGTAAAAGTAATCACTTAATTATATACAGTATAATCATATAACTATATAACTACTTATCTACATAACTACATAACTACATAACTACATAACTACATAAAGAAGTATATTAAACAAGCTTTGTTTCTTCCAAGCTAAGTTTTCTAAGCACCTTATCAAGCACCGCTGCACCCGTTACAATATCATCCATTTCAGCAAATTCTGCAGGATTATGACTGATGCCGTCACGGCATGGAATAAAGATCATTCCCGTCGGAACTACCTCCGCCCAATGCATCGCATCATGACCGGCACCGCTAGGCATTGTCATGTACTCCACACCAACAGACTTAACAGCCTCTTCGATTTCTCGAATCATCGCAGGGTGCATCTCCACTGGATGGTCCTGTGCAATTGTTTCAATTGTATAAGATAATCCCCGTTTTTCTGCAGTAATATCGATAAATTCCTTAACAAGAGTGACTACGGAATTGCGAGCTACCTCAGATATACTGCGAATGTCTACACCTAGTTTCACAGCTCCAGGAATGACATTCATCGCCCCTGGCGTAACTTCCACAACGCCGACAGTACCCACCACGGGTGGCTCCTCTTGCATGGATGCAATCTCCTCGATGCCGAGGATGATTTTTGAAGCTCCACATAGAGCATCATGACGCAAGTTCATCGGCGTAGCGCCACTATGATCGGCATTGCCCCGAATGGTCACATAGAATCGCTCTGGCGCTGCAATACCAGTCACAATGCCAATCGTTTTCTGTTCGTGCTCTAGTACCTTTCCTTGTTCTATATGAATTTCTGTGAAAGACTTTACAGGTCGTTTATATTCCATTTCTTCAATCCCATCGGGATTTAAGTTGCGACCTTTCAATGCTTCGTACAAAGAAACTCCTTGTTTATCTACCAATCGGTGTAAGTCTTGTAATCTTAATTCACCACGCATGGCCTTACTACCTAGTGTAGCATTCCCAAAACGACCGGACTCTTCGCACATGAAGGATACCACAGCGATGGTATGGTCATGTTCATAACTATCGTCAGTCATGCTACGAATTACTTCAATGGCAGATAACACGCCCACCACACCATCGTAATTACCTCCATTGGGTACGCTATCTGTATGAGACCCTACCATGACAACTGGTAAATCTGGTTTCTTACCAATCTTATAGCCAATGACATTACCAAAATCATCTATTTCAACGGATAAACCCGCATCAGTCATGCGGTCTATAATATATTGCCGTCCTGCCCAATCTGCATCGGTGAAAGCAAGGCGATTAATGCCCTCACCAGATGCCGTCAATTGGGCCATAGCCTCAAAATCTTTAACCAATCGCTCTCGTTGAATCATGTAACACCTCACAATCTATTACATCAATTACTGACAAACCATATGATGCTAGTACATAAAGCTTATTTTAAATAGTGAGCAGCAATTGTCCCCAACGCTACGATACCGTTTAACATATCTTCTTCATCGATATCAAAGAGTGGATTGTGATGTGGCGCTTTAATAGCAGAACCTACTACCATGTAGGTTGCTCTACCGCCGCGATCAATGACACGGTTCAAGAAGTACGCACAGTCTTCACTGCCGCCACCGCTGTAATCGAATGGCACCTCTTTAAAGATCCCAAGTGGTTCCACGATAGCTTGTACTTCATGAGCTAAATCATCGCTGATGCGACCTGCAGGAGTTTCTCCTTGTTTTGTGATTTCAAAGGTACAATCATGCATTTCTGCAGCACCTTTAATAATAGTCTTAGACCGTTCAATCATGTAATCATTGATTTCTGTCGTAGCACCACGAGTTTCTAGTTTAAGAACCGCCACATCAGGAGTCACATTGCGGCCTGTACCGCTTTCAAAAACACCTACATTCATGCGAGAAGCCCCTTGACTATGACGAGCGATAGCTTGTAAGTTGAGAACCGCTGTACAGCCGGCGAGCATTGCATTTTGTGCCTTTTCAGGGGAGCCACCAGCATGAGCAGAGTAACCGTGGAATACCGCATCAAGTTTTGTTGTCGCTAAGAAGCCATGATCACTACATGCAAAGCAATTGGATAGATTTTCATTAAACCCAATATGCATACCGAACATCAAATCTACATCATCCACAACGCCCGCTTCCGCCATCGCTTTAGCACCGCGCACGCCTTCCTCTGCAGGTTGGAAAATGAGTTTAATAGTTCCTTTGAATTCATCCTTGTGCGCAGCCAAATATTCAGCTAGGCCTAGCCCCATCGTCATATGTGCATCATGACCGCAAGCGTGCATCGCCTTATCGTGACAAGAACGGAAGCCTCCCTTTGCGGGTACATGGTTATCCTCTTTAGCTTCAATGACATCATTGGAGTCCATGTCTACACGAAATGCTACTACGGGACCTTCGCCACCGAACTTCATAGTTGCAACAATGGCCGTTTTACCGTAGCCTATCTTTTCTACCAATTCAGGATTAGCACCTTCTTCGATGGCGCGATCCATAGCAGCTTTCATAACCTCATCACTAGGCAATCCCATGCGAGAATCTAAATCGAGTACATCCGCCCCTAACGCCACATCATAGCCCAAAGAAATAAGCGTATCCGCCACTTTTGCAGCAGAGCGATACTCAAGCCAAGCAGGCTCAGGGTACATATGAAAGTCGCGACGCATAGCGATTAACGCATCGCGCCGTTGTTGCACGAAATCTTTTACAGACATAAATACCTCCGTAACAAACTAATAATCACGTATACATTTACTATATGAATAGATAGATAAATAGTCAACTAAATGGCGCATGTATACAGTATCTAAAATATACTGTATGTTATAACAAAAAACACATATACCACGAAACGACTTCTGTGATATATGTGTTCTTCTTGATGTTTTCCTGTCGACATATTTTATTGATATATTTATATTGATGTGCTCTTATCGATTCATTCTAATATTGTTTTATTCAGTTTTGCCAGTACTTCTCGTTTAATAGTTCGTTGTCTATCCCAAGCGATGATGAATACGGTGGCAAGGATACATATCATACCGAAAATACCGATAACGGTAAACTCATTCCCTAGGAGCGCCCAACCGAATAAAGCCGCAGAGATTGGTTCTAATGATGAAAGAATGGATCCTTGTACGGCCCCAATGAGCCTTACTCCTTCCATGTAGGCATTAAAGGATACTACGGTGCCCAAAATAATGATAGCAAAGAGCCCCAATAAGGTCATACTGTCTACAATGGCTTCCGAATCAAATTGTTGGAACATGATAACAGATAAGATACCACAAATAAACATAGCAAAGCCTACAATAGCGGTGGTGCCATATGTTTTTAATAGCTCAATAGGTTGTAATGTATATACACAAATGCTAGCTGCTGATACAAGGCCCCAAAATAAAGCTTTTTCATTAAAGGATGAAATATCCAGCCCTTTTTGCATGACAATACAGATTGTGCCCACCAAAGCAAGTAGTATACAAAATAACTCTGGCGTAGATGGCTTTTTAAAATACCGTAAGAACAAATAAATAATAATCATCGTAGGCGCTACGTATTGAAGTACTGTAGCAACTCCTACCCCTGAAATGGCAATAGCTCTAAAGTATGTATATTGAGCCAAAGCGATTCCTAGTACGCCAAATATTAATAACTTACCTATATCTTTAGGTGCTTTAAAAATAGAGAAAATACGTTTTCCCTCTCGCAGATAAGCAAGGCCAATGGTTAATATCCCTGCTACGAGCAAACGTACCTCTAGTAACCACTCTACATTAATATGCTTTGCACTTTCAAGAAATTGTACAGATGTGCCTGAAAGTCCCCAAAACAAAGCTCCCATAATGGCTAGGCCCATGCCTTTCCATTGCTTTTCCTCCATGTGTTCCTCCCATTACGAAAAATTTCACAATATATACATAATAGCAAAGAGGTCCCACTACTGCAATACGCAGAAGCGAAACCTCAGCGAAACCTCATAGATTAAATTTATAGATTTATTTTATAGACTAATTTTATAGATTAAATTTATAAACTAGTTTTAGAGTAAGTATTATTTATTTACGTTTCTCTAAAGCAATAATAACAACGGTGGAAATGATCATAGCCATACCGATTAAACCCAAGAGACTAAATTCATTTCCTAAAAAAGCCCAGCTAAAGAAAGCAGCCGAAATAGGTTCAATAGATGACAAAATAGATCCCGGTACGGCCCCAATTCGTTTAACCCCTTCTAAATAGGCATTGAAAGATACTATCGTCCCGAGAAATATGACATTAAAACAACCAATAACAGTCCATGCGTCCCACACTGCATATGAGTTTGGTTGATGAAATAATATAGCGGCTACAATACCGCTAATGAACATCCCGAATCCTACAATAGGTAAGGTACCATATTTGTAGAGTAAATCAACAGGAGAAATGCTATATATGGCTACACCAACAGCAGATAAAAGCCCCCATACGAGAACCGCCATCGGGAAGCTTTCAATAGAAAGACCATCACCATTTCCCATCAAACAAATGGTCCCTACTAAAGCAAGTATAACAGAAACCGTCTCCCCCTTGGATGGTCGTTTACCATAGCGAACCAGCAGGTAAATAATAATCATAGACGGCGCCAGATATTGTAAAACCGTTGCAATGCCAGCTCCAGCTAAAGCAATGGATCTGAAGTATGTATATTGGCATAATGCCATTCCAAATACGCCAAAAACAATGAGTCCTAGCGTATCCTTTACACTATGAAATACATTAAAGATAGAGTTTCTAAATCTAAACCATGCATAAATAACAGTTAGTAAACCTGCTGTAATCAATCGCATAGTTACTAGCCATTCCAAATTCATATTTCTAAAATTGCTTAAGAACTGTACGGATGCACCTGATACACCCCATAAAACAGCCCCCAATAGAGTTATAATAACACCAATAACTTCATATTGTTTCATACTACTCACCGAGCAAAGATACGTGCACTTTCACAACCACCTTACGGATTTTGATGGGCTTATCATTTACGGCAAGTAAGGGACGATGAACATCAGAAGGGAAGAATACAGTGTAGTACCCTTCTGGACAATGGATTTGCCCTTCATCAACAGCCTCATTAGGATAGAAATAGCAATCTCGATCAGGATAGGACTCCACAGGTTTTACCATGCCTTTATCTACGAAAAAGCCCATATTTTCCTCTCCGCTCACCATAAATTGAATATCTACATAATTACGATGAGATTCCGGTTTTGTAGTTTCAAATAGTTTTGTTTCTACATCGTCTACGTTGGCGTACATCATGTCGCCTTCAATAGCATGACGCCCCCCAGCCAAAGCTTTCAAATCTGTATGTTTCAAGAAATCTAAAGCGCGCACGATGGCTTTAGGATAACCCATTTTTGTATAATCTGCGGTAATGCTTGAGAAAAACATATGCAATCCTTTCACAATATCTATGGATATGGTCACCACATGGAAACTATTATATTACCTTTTATATTACTTATATTACCTTTTATGTTAGCACATATATACATAAAGAACTAGCTATTCTCTTATGTAAAAGCCCTCCATACGCTACATATATGGAGGGCCTCAGTAAAATACTATTCAAATTTATGACTTACGTCAATCATTACACTATGAAATTGTTACAGTATTAAATTGTTACATTATGCAATTGTCTATTCAGTTGTAGTGATTCAAACTGTATTAGATACAGCATGTGGTCATTACCTTATTCTTGGTTTTTATGAGCAGCGATAATTTCTTCCGCTTGCTTATGTGGAACCTCTTCATAGGTATAGAACTGACGGTTAAATACGCCTTGTCCTTGTGTAATGGAGCGCAATGCAGTCACATAATCAGACATTTCAGCCAATGGTACTTGTGCTTTAACAACAGAAATACCTGTTCTTTCACTTTGTTCCATGCCTAATACACGACCTCGACGGCTATTCAAATCACCCATGATGTCGCCCATGAAAGCATCTGGTGCAAACACGTTGACCTCATAGATTGGTTCTAATAGGACTGGTTTCGCCTTAGGAATCACATCCTTGATAGCCTGTGACGTAGCTACTTTAAATGCTAACTCTGAGGAGTCTACGCTGTGGTAAGATCCATCCAAGAGTGTCACTTGCACGCCAATCATAGGATATCCTGCAATTAGGCCTTTATCTAGGGTTTCTTTGGCACCCTTTTCCACTGCTGGTATGTATTGTTTAGGTACAGCACCACCAAAAATTTTGTCTACGAATGCAAATTCGCTACCATCATATAATGGATCCACTTGAATCTTAACGTGACCATATTGACCATGACCGCCACTTTGTTTCTTATATTTAGACTCGGTTTCAGCAGAGCCTTTGATAGTTTCGCGGTATGGAATATATGGGGCCACAAGTTTAGCTTGTACGCCGTATTTACGGTCCATTTTGTTGAGGATATGCTCAAGATGTACCTCGCCCATACAATCAATTTGTAATTGACGAGCTTCAGCATTTTTCACTACTACGCAAGTAGGATCTTCTTCCGCCACTTTAAGAACAGCACTAGCTAATTTTTCCTCCTCACCTTTTTTTACTGGCTCCATAGCCACTGTATATAAAGGTTGAGGGAAACGAATAGCATCGTATGTCACTTTAAAGTCAGGAGCCGTTAATGTATCGCCGGTCTTAGCATTGGCCAATTTTGGTATCACTACGATATCGCCAGCTTTAGCAGCGGATACAGGGATTTGTTGCTTCCCAATAAGGGTAACCATCTTGCCCCATTTTTCTTCTACACCTTGGTTCACATCAAAGAGGCGATCCCCTTCTTTCAGTTCACCAGAGAAGATACGTACAAAGCTTTGTTTGCCTGCGAATGGGTCTAACAATGTTTTAAATACGAATGCAGTTAATGGTTTATCTACATGTACAACACATTGTTCGCCGGTTTCCGCATCAGTTGCGGTCATCACTTTTTTAGTTGCATCCGGCATGTAACGGATCATACGATCCAATACTTGATCTAAGCCAATACGAGATGTGGCACTGCCACACATGATTGGGCACACACGGCCACTAATCATCCCTTCACGCAAGCCTTGGCGAATTTCCTCTAAGGATAATTCTTCGCCTTCTAAATATTTTTCCAACAACTCATCGCTACCTTCAGCCGCGGCTTCTACGGTCATTTCCCGAATTTCTTGAGCCTTTTCGATAAGGTGAGCTGGTACAGCGACCTCTGTTGGTTGGCCGTCCTTATAAGTAAACGCAGTCATTTTCGCTACGTCTACAACGCCTTCAAAATCGGCGCCTTCACCGATAGGAATCTGCAATGGCATAATGCCTTTGCCAAATAATTCCCGCATTCTTTCAATAGTACCGAAGAAATCAGCACCATCGACATCCATTTTATTGATAAATGCCATGCGAGGCATTTGTAATTCAACTGCATAATCCCATGCGCGAACTGTGTCAGTTTCTACACCAGATGTGGAGGATAGCACCATCAACATGCCATCACAGGCACGCAAAGCGGCACGAACTTCGCCATGGAACTCATTATAGCCTGGAGTGTCTATGAAGTTAACCTTATGGTCATGCCACTCACATGGCGCCATGCCCAATTGAATAGTTACATTACGTTTAATTTCTTCCGGTTCAAAGTCCATAATATGTTTATTATCTTGACCTTTACCTACGAAATCAACCGCACCAGAAGTTAACAACAAGGATTCAACAAGAGCTGTTTTACCCGCACCATCGTGGGAAACAACAGCAACGTTTCTAATTTTATCACTACTGTACTCTTTCATTGGAATCGCCTCCTTACTGGCAAATTACGGCTTTTGCTAATACACTTCGACACTACAATAGAAAAATCCTCTTTTTCTGAGAAAAATTTCTCCAAAAAGAGGATTAATATAATTCTTCAATCTATTATTCGACGAATAAAGACTCAAATTTACCAATAAGGACTTAGAAGAGTACCGTACCCGTACAGAGTATAACTAATATTGCAATACTAGTCATCTATAGTTTCGACGACTTTCCTCCTATTTCTAAAGAATTTTAGTATTTCTATGTTTATAGTGAAGTTAAAGATTTATTAATAAAGCTTTATTCGTAAACCTATATATAGATGGGACTACTTTCCTCACAAGGTTATAAAAAAGACGGTCTGTACTTGTGCCGCGACATCAGGAACGAGGAGTAAGCAAGTATAGACCGTATTTTTTTAATTTAATTGTCGATATGTATTGGGGCCCCATCTATATATAGGCAATACTAAGGACAAAGATATAGTCAACTAAATAATTTAGTTCGAATATAGAATACTAAAATTCTCCCGTCCGTTTGCCGTAGTGTTTAGAGTCCCCATTTTGTTTCCAACCCACTGTATCACCGATGGACATTACGCGGCGTGTCAAGCAGTCTTTACATTGTTCTGCATTGTCGTCTACGCATGGCTTGTTATCATATAGCAAATATTTTGCACGGTGTTCAGGAATGGTGATAATAGGCATTAGGATATTCGCCCCTGCGGCCAAGCCTTTTTCGCGGCCTAGTTTATCTAGTGCTTGTAACGCCGTCGTAGCTGCAATGTTTACGTCTTTTAAGAATAAACGAGTCAATGCAATCATCTTGAGTCCCAGTTGAACACGGCGCAACTTACCTGCTTCGTCATCGATGCCCATCGCCAATGCTTCTTGACCTAGTGGCGTATCATGATGCACCACATAAGGCCCCATGCCAATCATATCAATATCCATGTCGCGATAGAACAAGATATCGTTCACAAGATCTTCCTCAGTTTGACCAGGTAGGCCAATCATAACGCCTGTGCCAACTTGAAAGCCTACGCGGCGTAAACGACGTAAGCATTCTACACGCGTCTCAAAGGAGTGCAATTCATCACGAGGATGAATTTTATGGTATAAATCTGTATTAGTTGTTTCAATGCGTAATAAATATCGGCTAGCACCGGCTTCACGCATGCGGCGGTACGCCTCTTCGCTTTGCTCCCCTACGCACATCGTAATGCCTAGGGAACCATCACCAATGGCTTTAATGTCGCGAATTAAATCTACAACATAGTCCACAAAGGCATCATCACAGCGTTCACCAGATTGGAGTGTAATGGAACCATATTCATGGTCGTATGCCCACTGTGCCATCTTGATGATATCTTCGCGATTCATATCAAAGCGTTCCGTCTTGTCATTTTCACGGCGGATACCGCAATAATTACAATTTTTAATGCATCGGTTTGAGAACTCGATGAGGCCGCGATAATACGCTACAGGCTTTACGTATTTTGCCTTCACTTCGTAGGCCTTTTTATATATTAACTGCAACTGTTCTTCATCAGTTACAGACATGAGAAATCGCAATTCCTCCTCGGTCAGCCATTCATCGCCGACAAGGTCTTTTGCAAGAATGTCTTGCACTTGCAAACAATCACTTCCTTTCATAACGAATCGTCATCGATTCGCTTGGTATGGTAATGGATTCAATGTCAGTGACACAGGTAAATCCATTGATTTCGCGCGGCAAGTCCCGCACATGTTTCACTTGTCGTGTTAAACATTCGTGAACCATCACACCGCGACTCATTTTGGAGGACGTACTCATCTGCTTAAACGTGTCGCCCCGTAATTCCCAAAATTCAATGGTTACCACCTTTGGATGGTTCACCATTTTTGCATATTCTTTAGATGCTAGGTTTAGGATCCAATCTTCCTTGTGAAAGTATGCATCCACTGCTTCACGCCATGTATCGTATAAATTAACGCCTACCTTATCAACCATATCGAGTCGATAGTCGCGCACACCCATATTAGGTTCAACAACACCGTACAACGCGGACATCACAACAAGATGGCTTTCACCAAAGGTCTTGGCTTCATCAGATAAGTTCGACCAGTCCAAATATTTGAAAGCAATGCCATCGTAACTTTCACAGGCGCGACCTACGGGATGAGCCTCAAAGTCCTGGTAAAAATCAAAGACAGCCTGTGCCTTGTCATCCTTTAGCTTTAGCGCCTTACCAAGCCCAGCAATATCGAGAGATTGTATATGAGTTATAATCTTTTTCGTGATGTTCGGCTGAAATTGACCGTCTCGGACTGCATGATGTACTGTCTCATCGTTGCTAGCAACATCGGCAATCGTTTTTGTCTTACTAGGAGAGAGGACGATTTTCATGAGATAATTCCGCCTTAATAGATTCCTCTGTCAAATTATCGATCAATTCTGGGTTCCACAACATGAGAGGCACCGCCACTACGTGGCTTGCTTTCAATTCTTTACATAATTTAATGCATTCTTTAAGATAATTAGAATCTTCATCTACAAGGTCGCATACGATAACCACGTGACGCCCTTTAAGGTTTACACCTTCATAATCGATATTTTCAGCAGATACTGTAAGCATGCCTGTTTCCAAGCGGCCTTCGCTCATGTCGTTCAAACGGGACATCAATACATGCTCAAGCATAGTAGATACAGGTGTCACTACGCGGCCTATGCCGATAAGAGCCTCAGGTTGTGCATGAACGATAACCGTTTTCTTGCGTTTATCCGTTCTGAACTCAATAAGAGCTTTTTCTAAAGCGCCAAAAAATACGAATAACTGCCAAGGATCAAAAGAGCCTGTTTGGAACATATCGATAACAGAACCATCCTCATCCATATTGAGGCGCGTCAATAACTCTTCAGCAATGTCGTTAACCACAACACTAAAATCAGATTGTATTGTCTCTTGCACTTTGATTTCCTTTGCCATTAGGGCCTCCTAGTTTTCCATATATCACACTGCTAAGGAATATCCCCAACAGATATTATATTAATTTTAATTATATTATTTTTAATTGTACCATATTTTATACCCCTCTTGGGTATTCAAAGATACGCTTTTCACATAATAGATACGTTAGCAACATGACAAAAGGACCGCCATAGCGGTCCTTTGCATTTTAATTTTGTATTCTAATGTTGTACTCTAATGCTGTATTCTAATTATGATTTTATAATAAACCTTTTGGTAACTAACAAAGAATATTCTATTAGCCTACAATCAATAAGTAGATATTCATGATCGTAACGATGATACCTATGCTCCATAAGAGAATATTTGTAAATTTACGGTTCGCGTATTCTCCCATGACCTTGCGGCTACTTGTCATGTAAAGTTGCAAGAAGATGGTGATTGGTAATTGCAAGCTCAAGAACATTTGAGAGAACAATAATGCTTGGAAGGAATCTGTAATAAACACGATCAACAATAATGCTGGAACATATGTTAGTGCCAAGCCTAATCGCGTATGGAAGTCTTTCATATCGTAAGACTCGCCAAACATTCCTGCAAAAATACTTGCCCCCGCCATACCTGCCGTAGCAGATGAGGCAAAACCTGCAAATAACAATGCTATTGCAAAAATAATACCCGCTGCGGGTCCAATGAGTGGTCGCAACAACTCTTCAGCCTGTTCAAGCTCTGTTACTTCAATACCATGAGCAAAGAAGACAGCCGCCGCCAATATAATCATGGCAGAGTTAATCATCCACCCAATCCCCATAGATAACAAAGTATCGAGGAATTCATAACGCAACTGCCGTTTCATAATCGCTGGGTCTTGTGTATTAAACTGGCGACTTTGGATGATTTCAGAGTGTAAAAACAAGTTATGAGGCATAATTACGGCCCCTAATATACTCAAAATAACGAGCATCGATTCATTAGGAATATTAGGATCCACCCAACCGATACCAGCTGCTGCCCAATCTACGTTGACCATATTTACCTCAACGAGGTACGCCAACGCGATGAGGGATACAAAGCCAGCAATGATTCGCTCTAACTTACGATAGGAGTTCGTAATGAGCATGACCGTACAGATAAGAGCCGTCAAGATGCTACCTATCAATATAGGAATACCAAAGAGCATCTTCAAGGCGATAGCGGCGCCAATAAACTCAGCCAAGGCCGTCGCTGCCGCCGCAATTCCTGCCGTGCTAAGCACAAAGCGAGATGCATAACGCGGTAAGAACTCATAGGCACATTCCGACAAGCATTGACCGCGTACAATGCCTAAATGTGCCACATTATGCTGTAATAAAATGAGCATAATCGTAGATAGTGTGACTACCCACAGCAATTCATAACCGTAACTTGCGCCAGCTGCCAAGTTGGCGGCCCAGTTTCCAGGGTCGATAAATCCAACGGTTACGATTATACCAGGTCCTATATATTTAAAGACCTCACTTACCTGCTGCTTACCGTTTTGATGGGCAGTAAACAACTGTTTCTTAAAAAAATCAATCATTATAACCCCTTACTAAGAGTTATAGAGTGAACGTCATCTCCGTCTGCATACGAGCATCTGTTTTGGACTTTTTATCCTTGGAATCAGCGTAACGAATACGCACTTCATTATTTACCTTAACGCGAGAATCATCAATTTTGAATTTCTTCATTTTTTCTTTGATTTGTTCATCTGTTAAAGCGCGTTCTTCCGGTTTTGCTACTTCATCACCAGCCTTATCAAGAGCCTTTTGTTGATCCTTGGATACTTGATACGTCTTACCAGATTTTTTAGCCTTTTCAGCACGTTTTTCATCTAGTTTTTGACGGCGCTCATCAGTAGCTTTTTTATCGCGAGCAATACGGTAATCCATTACATCACGCATATTTTCTTGGTAAATACGCAATGCATATTCTCGATCATTATCATTCATTTGCTCACGTTTTGTGACTACCTCATCGATAAGTGGCATAAGCTCATCCTTTGTGTAGCTAGCACCATCAAAAGTAAATCCATGGGTATCTGTAATAGCACCATGTTTAATGAGCCTTTGTAACGCTGTATACGTCCAATCATTAGGCGTAATAACATCTGAGTTTACATGCTGTTGCCCTTTACTAGAACTACTAACAGTCTCTACATCAGCACTTACGCCATCCACCATAGGACGTGCACTTGGAATGGCAATACTTTCAGCATGACTAAAGCCAACAGACGCAACGAGGCATAATGCGCCAATGCCTAACGCTCGACGGATACGATTCATTTGACGTGTATGTTTTGTATTCATAAGAGTCTCCTTAAAATTACATTTTATACAATCTATTATATGAAACCCCTAGACATACGTCAACTCTATAACCTTACACACCTGTGTCATTCAATACTAATAAGGCCTTGGACTCACTCGAATCCTCACAAATTAGGCCTATATAAATAATATAATAAATTAATATATTATACAAAAAGACCCCACATCGAGTGATGTGAGGTCTTTACATGGCGGAGGATTAGGGATTCGAACCCTAGCGACGGTAACCCGCCCTAACGATTTAGCAAACCGTCCTCTTCAGCCTCTTGAGTAATCCTCCATGCTTTACTGGGTAATCATATCATACCCAATAAGGCATTGTCAATCGTCTTATTTCAGCATAGATTCGATGAACCAGATTTGTTTTACATAGTATGCAACGTGATCTTCCATCATGCTCACGAGCAAGAAATCATCTTCTTCATCAGCGGCTGCACGAATCGCTACAGCTTGATCATTCATGTATTTAAAATCTTTAAGAAGGATATCAATTACCTTTGCTTGAGGGATGTCTTCTTGACCCAATTCTTCGATTTTAGTCAATTTTGCGTATTCTGCAGAATTTACCAATGGGAATTGACCTTGCATTTTTACATGTTCTGCTACTGCATCAAAATATTCAAATGCTTCATCATAGATGGATTCCAAGTATTCATGGATGGATTTGAATTGCGGACCAGTTACATTGAAGTGTAAATTATGTAATTTTACATTCCATACAGAAAGATCTGCTAAATATTGATTTACTTGTTGTACGTTTTTCATAATAAAACTCCTTTTCCACTTAATTCTCAATTATAATTTGTTCTAAAACCAGAACAAGTACAGTTGGCTTCTACGCCATCAATTCATTTATTTAATTTATAATCAATATTGATTATGATTACATTTTACCAATAATGATTTTCCATGTCAATACATGAACAGATATTTTTGTATAAAAGTTTAATGAAAACATTATAACCATACTAAATCAAACATATCCCCAATCCAATCCAATCCATACCAAATCTAAATCCAGTAATTCACAGAATCATGTTTCTACGAATCATAAAAAACCTCTAACTACTAGTTAATCTAATAGTTAGAGGTATGTATGATTCTATATTCAATATGACTCTATATTAAAAATGATTATATATTAAATACGCTTTTATATTAAATATAGTATTCTATGTAATTATCAGGGATTTTCTTATCCTCTGCTTGTGCAGCAGTTGCATTGCGACTAGGTTTACGAACATACATATTTTCTGGATCTGTTTCAAAAATTACCATATCCTTAGGAATATCATGTTTGATAACGAGATTACAGCCAATCTTCGTGCGCGCCCCAATCGTAATGTCCCCTAAAATTTTTGTACCCGTACCGATGAGTACATCATCTTCAATGGTCGGATGACGCTTTACCTTTTTAGAAGACATCCCACCTAATGTTACTTGATGGAACAAGGTTACATTATCGCCTACAATAGCTGTTTCACCAATAACAACACCCATACCATGATCGATAAAGAGTCCGCGACCAATCGTCGCACCTGGATGGATTTCAATGCCCGTTACATGCCGAGAATGTAGAGCCACACGACGAGCCAAGATTGGCCACCCCGCCTTATATAAACGGTGGGCAAAGAAATGCCAGAACAAAGCCGTAATATGTGGATATGTCCATATAATCATCCATACACTTGTGGCAGCTGGGTCAGAATCCATTACGCGCTTAATATTATATTGAATTTTGCCCCATAAATCGCGCAAACCTTGCATCATAGTGACTCCATCTCAAATAACTCTACTTACATTCTACAGAAATATAGATATATCTAGTATACAACATATTTGGTCTATATTCCTATATATAAAGCTTTATATCTATATAGAACCTATTCTTTTACCAATCCAAAGTTCAGTATTGTATCTATATAAAATCTATTATTTAACGTATTCGTTGTTGCCGAAGTCCAAGAGAGATAAATATTTCTCTACTCCATCAGGTGCAATAACAACGATGTTCGCCTTAGGTTCTTCACGAGCAATGCGTTTTGCCGCTACAATGGCCGCCCCCGCGGAAAGGCCAATAGAGATACCACTTTCACGCATAAAGGTTTGCACCTCGCTAAAAGCTTCTTCATCACTTACAGTTTGCACGCCGTCCATCAAGCTTTGGTCAAAGTTTTCAGGAATGAAACCAGCCCCAATACCTTGTATTTTGTGAGGGCCGCCCTTACCTTCGGTAATAGCAGGAGATCCCGCTGGCTCTACAGCAATGGCTTTTAGATTAGGATTATGTTCTTTCAATCGTCTTGTAACGCCTGTGAAAGTACCACCTGTACCAATACCCGCTATAAATACATCGACATTTGGCACTTGTTCTACAATTTCATTACCCGTCGTGCGGTAATGCATATCTGGATTTGCAGGATTTACGAATTGGCCCAAGGTGAAAGCATTTGGATACTTCGCTAAAATTTCATTTGCCCGCTCAAGAGCCCCCTTCATACCTGTTTCTTTTGGAGTTAAGATGAGCTGCGCCCCATACGCCTTAATAAGCTCACGGCGTTCTTTACTCATACTTTCAGGCATGATAATCACTGTTTTAATATGTAGAATAGCACCTACCATAGCAAGAGCGATCCCCGTATTACCACTTGTGGCTTCTACGATGATACTATTCTCATGGATACGACCTTGCTCTTTTGCAGCCTGTAACATACCGAGTACGGCACGGTCTTTTACAGAACCGCCTACATTATATTTTTCAAGTTTTACATAAATATTGGTATTTGGCAATTGATATATCGGTGTTTTACCAATAAGTTCAGTTGTTTGGTTTGTTACTATACTCATCTAATTCTCCCTCTAGCGATAGATGATAAAAATCGCCCTTAGGAACATCCCAAGGACGATATTATATTTCACCTTGTTATTCACCATACACGGGGTATAACCGTTTATGTATTCCAATTAATACAACCATACTCTAACATTTGAATCATTTCATTGTCAAGAGAATGAGAACGACTTTTAAAACCCTAAAAATACAGGAAATAACTAGCTTTATCTATTTTTTTGTAAGTGCGTCAAGTACCCCCTCCCATGTAATGGGTACCATTATAATGATGAAGGCCAATCCAATAAAGGAAATTGCCCCTACCAAAACTGTAAGACGAGGGATAAGAGATATAGCCATGCTACTAACTAAGCGCGATACTTTAGTTACATCATGATGTAATGCTACATGGCCCCATAAGAAACCAGCAACTGCATAGGTGATAATGTATGGGTCGAAAATGATTAGGGTAGTCATTTCATTATCAACATGCATAATTCGGTTAATACTCGGAGACACTAGCACATTTACAAGTATGGCTAGGATTTTAAACCACACTAGGCACACGATATAAGACCACATTGTTTTTATCGTCATTCTCAGCATATAGAACAAGCCCACCAAGCTCGCTCCAAGAGAGCCTCTTTGACTCTCCATGTACTGCTCCATCCACGAAGGCTTTTGTTTACCTGCATCTACTTGGTCATAATAAAAGGATAAATCCCGTTCTCCATGGGCTAAATCAACTAGCCCTAATACTTGAAACAACACAAGCGAAAAGACTAGAATAACGCCTATTTGAAAGCTTTCACTAAAAAACATGTCCATCAGATTGAGATCAAGATAACCAATGTTAAAGAGATTACCATACACATCGTGAAACGCAATATATATACCGTTTGTTACGAGCACATCTAGCACAAATAGGAGCAACACAAACATGATATATCCGTTCCAGCGAGTCCATTTACTTTGTTCTCTTAAATAAGTGTGAGTCCCTACGATTATCGATGCAGGTTGTAAAGACAAGGTTACACCAATCATAAAACAAGTAATAAAGGATGTGACCATTGTTAAATATTCGTATGCCATATTAACGATATGCTACGCGCTCTGGCTGCATGTCGTGAAAATGAAGGCGCTCTTTTGCAGTCTTTTCCCACTCTGTACCAGGCTTGCCGTAATTTGCGTATGGATCGATGGACAAACCGCCGCGCGGCGTAAACTTGCCCCACACCTCGATATATTTAGGATCCATCAACTTCACAAGATCTTTCATGATGATGTTGATGCAATCCTCGTGAAAGTCCCCGTGATTGCGGAAACTAAACAGATATAACTTCAAAGACTTGGACTCTACCATTTTCTTATCTGGCACATAAGAAATATAGATTGTGGCAAAGTCTGGTTGACCAGTCATAGGACACAAGCTTGTAAACTCAGGGCAATTAAACTTAACGAAGTAATCATTGTCAGGATGCTTGTTATCAAACGCCTCTAACACCTGTGGCGCATAATCAGTAGGATAATCGGTCTTGTGACCTAACATCGTTACCCCTTGTAACTCTTTTTCAGATCTGCCGGATGCCATAAGGAACCTCTTTCTATAAAATATAAATTCTGCGAAATCATTCAATATAAATAAATTATATCATACGTAGTGCTAAAAAAGTCCTCCCTCAGGTCTAGTTAAACTGTTAGTAGCAACTAATGCATCTAATAACATGCTCTCAAACATCAAATCCATAAAAACTAAAAGGACACTATGGTTCCAACCCATTCAGTAATACCGCTCACTGAAGATTAGACTATAGCGTCCTTTTTTAGATTCATATACCTTATATTAGCATTATACGTTAATCAATAGATCCTGCTATATGTACGGTCAGAATATCTAATAATAGGTCAAAATATATAAATATATGTATAAAGCTACTAGAAATAACCAAACATATACGCCAGCTTTAAAATTAGACTGATATTTTTCTACTTTATCACTTTCAAACTCATCATTTTTAAGCATAAAGTACATTCCAACCAAAGAAATCCCCATACAAACTATTGTCAGAAAAAATAATATAAATACTGGGACAGATTCATGAAGTAATGCTATTCCTCCCCCAATTGCAAGGCCTAAATATGTAATAATTCTGGCTAAAGTAAGCTTACCTTTATAAGTAATAAGTTTATATATAAGGAATATAACACCTAATATTATAATAAAATCCCGAGACATTACTTATCTACATCCTTCTTTAAATTAAATTTAATTTCATCTTTAGCGTAGTTTCTAGCTTTCGTACCGACTATACCAACTACAAAAGAGCCGGCAGATTTTGCAACGTACTTTCTCAATATAGATTATATAAAAGCTACAAATCAACATTACTAAATATCTTTTCACACCTCAAATGAACGTATAAAAATGACCATAAACAAAATGCTGCTTTTAAAGAATTTGCTTACAGCCCCTTTTTTAATTATACTATCTTTCTAAACGTAGAGTTATAAAAATATCTAAACCGGATTCCACCATTAATAAATCATTTAATCTTGTCTTAAATTGTAATAAGTAATGCGACAAAATTAAATCAATTTTCTAATCTGGTGTTTTAAACTTAAGGCATTTCCTAGGTCAATTATTAATCAGCATTAGTGCTTCTGGAGACTAAGTTTGTTATAATCTGGATTTAATTAAAGCCGCTAATTGAGGTATTAAGTTTATTAGTCTTCCTTTATTAGCAGACTTACTAGTTGCTACCTGTTGTGCTTTAATCGTAGAGTATTCGTCTTTAACGCGATTTAATTCTCTTGCTACAGTAGAATGGTAGACACCAATTAAACTAGCAATTTTATGAACAGAGTATCTTTCTTTTCTTAAAATTTCTATTTGACTTCGTTTTTCTATAGCAAATCGATAAAATCATTCCTTCTTCTTTATTAGTTTTGTAAAATTAAAATTCATAATATAATATTCATATATCCATGTTATAGTACCCATTATGATTTATCGTGACATTTTATACACAATGGAGGTTACCATGAAATTAAAACAACTTATTTTATCTGGTATAGCCTTAGGAGCGCTAGCTTTCACAAGCGGAATAGTGCAACCTGCCCAAGCAGCAGTCGGAACGAAGACAGCTACAACGACACAGAGTTTAAAAAGACCTGCATCAGTAACGACACAGCATTATATCAATGTAGATGGCATATTATTAGAGCCCATAGATAATAAACCAAATGTTATCTATGTTGACGGTCAGCCACTCGTAGCGTTACGTCAAGTATCAGAAGCATTAGGTTATAAAGTATCTTGGGATGCCCCTACAAAAACGGCATTAATCGATATGAATATTGCTACCTTAGCGGTACAACCAGACTCTAAACAAGTCGTGCGCAAGGGTAAATTGCAAATCATCAACCTTGATACATCCGAATCTTTACTGCCTGCAGCACGTATGGTAGACGGAATTCTGTATGTAAGTCCGAACGCATTCAAACTCTTGTTAAATTATGTAACCATCAATAAAGACGAAATCTATATCGTTCCACAACAAAGCCAATTGGCCACTGATTCAAACACGCAAAAAGGCAGACGAAACGGTATTGAAACATTTTTACCGGATCAAGGGGATAAAGTAATTCCATACGAAGAAGAGGAAACCAAAGAAAAGAAACCTCTTATTAAGGTAAAACGAACTAATACAAAAACGGATACCAAAGACACAGAAGATACTGAATACCAACGTTCTAGCGGATTAGACAGATAATAAAATCTTTCGTATAGGTAAATACAAGTTAGTACCTTATAAATTAAAGATGGCAACTCATCACGATGATGAATTGCCATCTTTTTGTTATCTTTGATACTTTATTATTTTTGATACGTTATTATTTCTTGTTGCTTTTCACTTCTCAATGTATTTTATTACTATATGTCTTTCATTGCTTGATGCCTTTTGACACATTATCTAAGCTATCTTTTGCCGAGTCTATACTCCGCTTCAGGTCTTTTATCGATTCTTTCATATCCGGCGGTGTGAGCCCAGACGTATCGATGCCCTTTGCTGATTCAGAAGTACTTTTACTATTCTCTTTAGCTTGTTTCATATCATCTTTAATGCGAGTCATATTTTCATCAATTTCATCAAATGACTCATCATACAGAATAAAATTGCTGCCTCCATGGGACGTAATATTAAGCGGCCCCATCGTGAGCTGTCCATCATCGATACGCAGAGCATCCGTAGTGATAGTAGTGATTTTCGTATTTACTTTCACATCGCTAAAGGATAAATGTCGCCCTTTATTGTGAAAGTTTCCCGTAATGCTTTGAATCGGAATCAGCATATAGTGCCCTTCACCAGACCAGAAGTTTCCCCATACCTCCATGTCTCGAGGTTGGCCTTCACTTTTAAAGTTCAAATTTGCCGATACGGGCACAAGGAACTCAGGCGCTTTAAGGGCCACACTACTATCTAGATCTTTTGCTACACCAGTAATCGTATAGGCTCGAGTGTCCAAATTATATACACCTTTAGCCTCCAATTTACCGCTGTATACATTAGCACTAACGTTTTCAAAATTCAAAATACCATCTTGATACGTCACATCTCCTACTACATTCTCAAAGGTAAGTGCAGGGATGCGCAAAATCGGCATCGTTACCCGACCTTTAGCAAAGGGACGGTTAAAATCACCTGTTACCTTTGTAAGCAAGGTCATGGCATCATGAATATTCTCACCAAAGCCTAGTGATGATGGATCCACCCCTTTCACATCAAATTGTAGATCCAGTTGAGGCATGCGATGCTTTAAAACATCCTTTAAGTCTACACGACCTTTTAATACGAGACCATCCCCTATAGCGGTACCACCGAATTTGCCCGTCTCCATATCGATGCGAATGGCTCTCTTACTATCAAGGTCAATTCTAGCGTTTACATCCTTTATCACATAATGGCGATTTCTGTTAAAGACCTCTAACTGACTGTTTCTAAGCCTAATCTTCAAATCTAAATGTTGGCCCGCCCAATTGAAGTTACGTACTTTCTTACCTAGTTCCTCTTGCCGTTCTTGTGTAGTCTTTCTAGGAACTTTGGGACGGGGCTCTATCTCGTTAATTGGTTTATGTACATCTGGAGATATGGGCGCGAAATCTAACCGATTATTATCGTCTAAATCAACGACTACAATCGCATCATCTAATTCAATGCCCTCGATAGCAGAGGACTTAAAATTACGTGTGACCACATCCCACATATTAACGCGGACCTTCCCGCTCGGTGCATTGAGCAACTCATGCCCTTCTGGGTCTTTCCAAATCAGCCCGGTAAAAGTCAAAGTTCCCCACGGTGTGGCAGATAAACTTTCAACAGTAACCGTACCACGCATCATCGTCTGCCGAGCCATAACCTCATTAAAAATAACGCCCATTCCACGACTAGCAATGGTTGCTAGTACAAAGACTATAATCACTCCAATGGCAAGAAAGGCAGCAATGCCTTTTAGGCCTTTCTTATACAATTGTTTATATTTTGTCCAATAAGAACGTATATAATGTTTCATAGCCCTATTATAACATGTTCAAATAACAATACCCATGCGGTGTTAACTGTATCAATCATATTGACCATAAGAAACTCTTTTCCATACAAAAAGCGCCTTGCTCACAGAAAACTCTGCATGCAAGACGCCATTACCTAACTATTTTATAAAAAAACAGCAAATTTATAGATTAAAAGTGCACTCACAAATGTGAGTGCACTTTATATATTGCAATAATCAATCTTATGCTTTTACTTCTTTACCGTATTTTACAAGGCTTTCAGCTTCGATTTCAGCTTGTGTCCGATAATCTTGAGGAATATTAGCTAAGCGAATCCAGCTGCGAATCGCTTCTACCAATACGATAAGAATCATGAGGAACATAGCAGCACTAAATGCTACTAGAATCCATTTGCCAGCAGGAATATAGCTGTAGAATACATTTTCATAGTCTGCAGCGATAGCCACGATAGCCATTAAGATACAAGGGATACCTGTTACCCATGCATAGCGTTTGCGTCCAAGTCTCATGATAACTGTAGTACCTACGGCCAATGTCATGGTACCTAATAATTGGTTCGATACACCGAATAGAGGCCAGATAATACCGATATTACCTTGTAGAACTAGGTAGCCCCACAAGATACAAATTAAAGCGGCACAACCATAAACGCCAGGAGCCCAGTGTTGGTCGTTGAATTTAGGATGGAAATGACCTAATAATTCTTGAAGTAAGTAACGACCTACACGAGTACCAGCATCAATCAAAGTCATGATGAACAATGCTTCGAACATGATACAGAAATGATACCAGTAACCCATCAAGTGATCCATATTAGGCAATCTAGAGAAGATATGAGCCATACCTACTGCTAAGGATACGGCACCACCAGGACGGTGCATCAAGTCTTCACCAACCATTGCAGACAATGCTGGCAATTCATGGACTTGAAGGCCTAAAGCTTTGAAAGACTCAACTGTGGAGTTAATCGCAAAGTAATCATCTGGATGCAATGCAGTAGCAGCAATCAACGCCATCATAGCGATGAAGCCTTCTGTTAACATCGCACCATAACCGATAGGTAAAATTTCTTTTTCATTAGTAAGCATTTTAGGTGTTGTACCTGTAGCAATAACAGTATGGAAGCCAGATAACGCACCACATGCGATAGTAATGAAGATGTAAGGGAATACAGAACCTTTCAATACAGGACCGCCGCCCCAGATGTAAGGAGTTACAGCTGGCATTTGAATTTCAGGCATTACAATGATAATACCAAGAGCCAATGCACCGATTGTACCGATTTTAAGGTATGTGGACAAATAGTCACGAGGTGCAAGTAACAACCATACTGGCAATGCAGCTGCAAAGAAACCATACACAGCAAGCATAATTTCAATAGTTTGCAAGTCGTATGTGAACCAAGATGCATATTCGCTAGCCGCTACATTTGGACCGTAGATGATAGCTGCGAAGATTAAGGCTACCCCAATAATAGTCGCCTCTTGGATTTTACCAGGACGCAACCATTTCAAATAAATACCAATAAAAATAGCGATTGGAATGGTAGCAAATACGGAGAAGAATCCCCAAGGAGAGTTATGCAATGCATTAGCTACTACTACAGCCATACCAGCAAGGGTAATGATCAATAGGAATAAGGTAGCGAGCATAGCACCAAAACCAGCAAGTTTACTGATTTCTTCTCGAGCAATATCCGCAATCGATTTACCATCGTAACGAACGGAAGCAAACAAGATAACCATATCATGCACAGCACCGGCTAATACAGAACCAATTAGGATCCATAATGCGCCAGGCAAATAACCAAACTGTGCTGCGATAACAGGACCTACCAGTGGACCTGCACCAGCAATTGCTGCAAAGTGATGACCAAAGGTTACCCATTTGTTGGTTGGCACGTAATCGTGACCATCATTGTGAACCATAGCAGGCGTTGGACGATATTGATCCAATGTCAGTACCTTAGCCGCTATAAAAGCCCCGTAAAAGCGGTACGCTAAAATTAGAATACACGCGGAGGCAATAACTAAGTAAATACCATTCATAACCATATAAACACCTCCAATAATCACGTGACATGGAGTATATGAATATTACTGATAAAACTTATGTATCGTATCCATGCCACAATGGCTTCCTAAAATGTTAGTACTTACAACATTATTATATAACTAATCAACAAGGTGTCAATTATTAATTTCTCATTTTGAAAGTTAAGTATAACTATAAAGCATAATAACGGCATTCTCCACCTATGAGATGCCGTTATTATCCTAGATATATTGGTTACTGAATGACTTATTCCTATCTGTAATGAAAGATAGCTATATCCCTATTCTCCTGCTGCTCTATAAGTTTTTGTAATAGTCCCAAATGTACGCAACAAATTTAGACCTACGACACCACTTTTTTCAGGATGGAATTGCATTCCATATACTCTACCTCGTTCTACAATTCCAGGTACATCGATACCATAATTTGCAGTAGATATGATATATTCAGGATCTGTATCCACATAATAGGAATGAACGAAATATGTATATTGATCATCTACATTTCTAAAAGCACTATGAGGCTGGTGTACTACATTTTTATTCCAACCCATATGAGGCACGCTAAGACCTAGATCGCGAGGGATTTCTTTTACCTTACCTGGAATAAGTCCTAAACCAGGAGTTGGGCCGTATTCTTCAGATTCTTCAAATAAAAGTTGCATTCCTAAACAAATACCTAATAAAGGAATTTCACGCTTTACTACCTCATGAATGACATCAACTAAACCATGCTCTTTTAGAACTGCCATCGCTGGCGCATATGCGCCTACACCTGGCAAGAGAACGCCATCAGCATTTAGTATTGTCTCAGGATCTGCCGTTAGCACTGCCTCAAGACCGATGTAAGCTAAGGCTTTCTGGACATTGAAGGTATTCCCTGCATCATAATCTATAATGGCAATCATAATAAACTCCATTCTATAGGGTAAAACACGATAAGATAAAATAAAACGTATTACAAATTATACATTATTCTGTACAAATTAATTCATGAAATCTCTTAATATCTTGCGCATAACATCCCCATCTTGAGGCATTGGAATTGTAAGGCGTAACCATCCTTCTCGTTGACCTCGGCGCACTTGGTAACCTGATTTAAGCCAAGCATCTGCAAGGCCTTCCGCATCAGGCGATGCAAAGAAAATAAAATTTGCTTCGCTTTTATAGTAGTGAATACCTAGTTCATCAAAGAGGCTTTCCCATTTTGTCCGTTCCTCTGCATTTTGAGAGACCGTTCTCGCCAAGAATTCTTGATCATCGAAAGCAGCTTCTGCAGCCACTTGAGATAAGGTATTCAGATTGTACGGCAAGCGAATGGTTTGCATATAATTTGCCAATTCTAAAGGTGTCATCATGTAGCCTACACGGTAGTTGGCAAGGCCATAGGCCTTCGAGAAGGTACGCATGATAGCCACATTAGGGAACTCATCCAAGAGCGCACGTGCCGTAGGAACTGCTACGGAAGTGACAAAATCGATATACGCCTCATCTATGATGACCAAGGTATCCTTTGGTACAGCTGCTACAAATTTGCGGATATCTTCAACAGACTCATAGGTGCCCGTTGGGTTATTAGGATTACAGATCCACACGAGGCGTGTCGTTTCATCTACAGCATTCACGAGAGCAGAAAAGTCATACTGCCCCGTTTCAAAATCAGCTGGCACCTCGCGAATCTCAGCACCTTCCACGAAACCATTCAAGGCATATTCCGAAAAGGCTGGCACGCTTACTACGATAGAGTCACCAGCGGTAATCAATGTTTTATTGACCATGGCGATCACCTCATCTAGACCTACGCCGATGACGAGTTGCTCAGGTTGCACCTGCCAGTAATTCGCTAATTTCATGCGCAAATCGGTAGCATTACCATCCGGATAGTAGTTGGCATCATTATGTGTTACATAACTAAGGATAGCCTCCCGTACCAATGGCGATGTGCCGTATGGATTTTCATTTGCCGACAAGCGCACCAATCTGTCGATACCAAGGCGCTCTTTCACCGCTTCAGCCGGCTCCTCAGGTATATAAGGCTTCAATGTGCGAATTATCTCTTTCATAGGCTATCCTTTCTATCTATTCCTTAACGCATATAACGCATATAACTCATATAACACATAAAAAACACATATGAACTCCACCAGAGCTCATATGTCTGAGCTCATAATAGGATATACATTATAAATTTGTAATTTCTGGGCGATCCGTAGTCTTGCTAACGACCCCTTCGCGGCTCGCCAGCTCAGCTTCAATGGCTTCGTATGGAATATTTTTCTCTACTAATAACACAAGCAAGTGATATAACACGTCTGCCGTTTCGTAAATCAGTTCTTGTGGATCTTCATTTTTTGCGGCGATAACGACTTCCGTTGCCTCTTCCCCCACCTTTTTCAAAATTTTATCTAGTCCTTTGTCGAATAAATAATTCGTATAAGAACCTTCCTTTGGCTGTGCCTTACGGTTTTTAATAATTTCGTATAATTCGTTCAGTGTTTGCTGTGCCATGTTTAACTCCGTTCTACTTCATTAAAGAAACAGCTTGTACGCCCGGTATGACAGGCAGGACCTTCAGGCTTAACTTGAATGAGCAAGGTATCTCCATCACAATCTAAGGCCATACTCACCACATGCTGCACATTGCCGCTAGTCCCACCTTTATGCCATAGTTCTTGACGAGATCGAGACCAAAACCACGTTTCCCTTGTTTCTAGTGTTTTGTGAAAGCTTTCTTCGTTCATCCACGCCACCATGAGGACGTCCTTTGTCTCCGCATCCTGCACAACCGTTGGCAACAAGCCATTTCCTTTTTCAAAATCCGGTTTCATATTCTATCCTTTATTAAAAGTAATCACCAATCTGTTATCCTATATTAGCTTGTATCTCTATCTATTGCTATTTCTATTCTGTTTATCTATAAACAAACTATTTAACTAACTCTGAACATATAGACCAGTAAAGAACTTACGAGAGATAATAATTTTTTAAATCTGTTTTAGCGTACTGTAATTCCATGAGCTCGTAGTTCTTGTTTGAGTTCAGGAATTTTAACTTCTCCAAAGTGGAATATAGATGCTGCCAGTGCACCGGTAACACCGGTTTGCTCAAAAAGGTCCACAAAATCCTCAACCTTACCTGCCCCTCCAGATGCGATGATAGGTACATTTACGACGGACTCTATGGCCTTATATAGTTCAATATCAAAGCCGGATTTTGTACCATCTTTGTCCATACTCGTTACTAGCAATTCCCCTGCTCCACGAGCTACGGCCTCTTTTGCCCAATCTAGAGCTTTCCATTCTGTACGCTTACGACCGCCATGAGTATAGACATACCATTCGCCAGTTTCTTCATCTGTTTTCACATCAATGGCTACCACCATACATTGATTGCCAAACTTTTGAGCCCCTTCTGTGATGAGCTCAGGGTTAGCAAGAGCCGCAGAGTTCAAAGATACCTTGTCCGCACCAGCTTTTAACAAAGCAATCATATCATCAATACTCTTGATACCGCCACCCACGGTGAGTGGCATAAATACTTGTGTGGAGATTTCTTGTACCACATCGCGCATAGTGGTCCGCGCATCAACGGTGGCCGTAATATCTAAAAATACGAGCTCATCTGCCTGTTGCTGTTCATAGGAGGCCGCAATATCTACGGGACTGCCTACATCTACGAGATTAACAAAGTTAACCCCTTTTTTTACGCGCCCATCATCTACATCTAGGCAGGGAATAATCCGTTTCGCTAACATAAAGCTCCTTTCCATCGAGTGTCACTCAATATAATTCAGCTGTTACGCCCAATACATTTCAACAGTTATACTCAACATATTTCATTGACTATACACAATATATTTATTGATTATGCACAATATTCCATTGGTTACAGCCAATAATTAATTTAAGAGCATCACAGTCATTTCTATTATTTCTGCTGATTGTACTCGCCGATTTCCTCTAGCGTAATCGTGCCCTCGTACAAAGCCTTACCAACAATACTATCCATAACGCCTTTTTGTTCTAGCGATTTAATATCCTCTAGATTACGGACGCCACCAGAGGCAACGATGCGTGCTGTAGGGAATTCTTTTTGTAAATTTCCAAGTAACTCTTCATTGGCGCCCTGCATCGTACCGTCCCTGTCTACGTCGGTAACGATAAAATACTTTGCGCCCCCTTCAATCATGGCACCGATTAAATCGGTCATCGGCACGTCGGATTGGTCGAGCCAACCTTCAGCAGCAACCTTGCCATTTTTTCCATCTACACCAATAACGATGTGCTCCGCACCGTATTCAGCGATGACCTGCTTCGTGAGTTTTGGATTTTTAAGCGCTACAGATCCTAAGATAACCCGATCTACGCCCAAACTCAAATAGAGGTCAACGGCCTCTTTATCTCGGATGCCGCCTCCAATTTCAAGGATACCTGTGAAAGCTGCACGCACTGCTTTTACAATGTCTACATTTACAGGCTTGCCCGCCTTGGCACCATCTAAATCGACGAGGTGCAAGGCTCCCACTTTAGCTGCCTCATATTGTTTCGCTTGATCTACTGGATCAGGATTGATGACCGTTTCCTGTGCGAAATCGCCTTTATACAAGCGAACACTGCGCCCATCTTGTAAATCTATAGCTGGAAAAATCATACATTCTCCTTTATTAAATAACGCCCTTTGTAGAGTTAACCCCTTGGATATCCGGATTAATAGTAACTGCTTTACGCAATGCACGGCCCGTTGCCTTAAACATGCTTTCAATAATGTGATGTGTATTGCGACCATATAAATTGCGCACATGTAAGTTCATAGCGGTGCTCATAGCAAGAGCTTGGAAGAAATCCTCCACCAGCTCTGTTTCAAAGTTGCCACCTAAAACCGGCGTACTCCATTCCCCTTGAAAAACGAGGTACGGACGACCGCTCAAATCGATGACAACTTGCGTCAATGCTTCATCCATAGGAACCCACGCATCGCCGTAACGCTCGATGCCGGCCTTGTCGCCAAGGGCTTTTACCAAAGCCTGCCCTAAGGCAAGTCCAACGTCCTCAACCGTATGATGAGCATCCACATATGTATCGCCCTTTGCCTCTACCATAAGGCCAAAACGGCCGTGCTTCGCTAAGAGCGTCAACATATGGTCAAAGAAGCCAATCCCGGTCGAGATGGAGCTCGTTTGCGCCCCATCAAGGGTAATTTCTACTGTAATATCTGTTTCTTGAGTGGTGCGTTGCACCGTGCCTGTGCGTATCATAGCGACCTCTATCTATCAAAACTATATTAAAAAATATATAGCAATCTTTATCTCAATCTATATTTAAATATAGATTCCAAATCTATTTTCTAATCTATTTTTCAAATCGTACTTCGATGGCACGAGCATGTGCTTCGAGGCCTTCCGTACGAGCCAATGTAGTAATGTGTTTTGCCACTTCTTCTAAACGTTCTTTCGTAAATTGTGTGAAAGACGTGCGTTTCACGAAATCATATACGCCAAGTGGAGATGAGAATCTAGCTGTGCCACTAGTAGGCAATACGTGGTTTGTACCACCTAAATAATCGCCCAACGGCTCTGATGCATAGGCACCGAGGAATACGGAGCCTGCATTTTGCACGAGGCTCATATAATTCATTGGATCTGGCAATTGGATTTCCAAATGCTCTGGCGCCACTTCGTTCATTACCGTGAACATGTCTTCAATGCTGTTCATAATTGCAATATAACTGTTGTTTTCAATAGCTGGACGAGCGATACTTTCACGAGGTAACGATTTAAGTTGACGTTCTACCTCATCGGATACGGCATTTGCTAAGCTTTCACTGGTAGTCACCATAATGGCGCGCGCACGAGGGTCATGTTCCGCTTGGGATAAGAGATCTGCTGCGAGATGCACTGGATTTGCGCTGTCATCGGCGATAACACCAATTTCACTTGGGCCCGCAATCATGTCGATATCGACTTGACCAAACACTTGACGTTTTGCCGTTGCCACGTAAATATTGCCAGGACCTACGATTTTATCTACCTTTGGAATCGTTTCCGTACCATAAGCGAGGGCCGCCACACCTTGGGCACCGCCCACTTGATATACCGCATCAACGCCGGCAAGCTTTGCGGCACCTAATACGGCAGGATTAATGCCATCCTTTTGAGGCGGCGTAACCATGACGATTTCTTTTACGCCTGCGATTTTTGCAGGCAAAGCAGTCATGATAATGGTGGAAGGATACGCGGCCGTACCTCCAGGAACGTAGAGACCAACGCGAGCCAAGGGAATCACCTTTTGACCGCGGATGATACCTGGTGTATCCATGTCCACAAAGCCCTGCTCGATTTCACGGCTGTGGAATTCTGTAATGTTTGCCTTTGCCTTTAATAATGCGGCTTTCAAATCATCAGATAAAGACTCATAAGCTGCGTCGATTTCCTCTTGAGGTACCTTAAAATCTTCAATGGAAACACCGTCAAATTTTTCAGAATACGCTTTGAGCGCCGCATCACCGTTAGTACGGACATCAGCGATGATATCGTTCACCCAACGCTCGATCTCCATATCTGTAGTTTGCTGTGTGTAATCCCGTACGATGGCAAGCATCGCCTCTAATGATTCCTTATATATTTTCATCTGTCATCCTTCTTCCTACTTGATCTATCCGTATTGCTAGTTAAATATATGATTCACTCTACATCTTATTTATTAATTTTTATTAATTGCTTCTGAAAGCTGATCTATGAGCTTAAAAATGGTGTTTCGCTTTTGTTTTAATGCTAATGGATTTGCTACTAAGCGTGTAGATATGGGCTGTAACCAATCGAAGATTTCTAGATTGTTTTCACGCAAAGTGGTACCCGTTTCCGTAATATCTACGATAGCATCTGCTAGTCCTACAAGTGGGGCCAGCTCAACAGAGCCTTCAATCTTGATGATTTCCACATCTTGAGCTCCAAAATACTGTTTTGTAATGGTTGGATATTTCGTACCAATGCGTTGACGGCGACCTTCTTTAGGATCATAGCCCTCTAAGGACGCCAAGATAAATTGGCATTTACCCGTTTGTAAATCTAGCATTTCATAGCTTGTATCGTCTTGTTCATCGAGCACATCACTACCGACGATGCCAAGGTCAACAACACCATTTTTCAAATACGTCGTTACATCTGGCCCCTTTGCAAGGATGACCTCCATAGAATCGCCTAAAGAGATAATGAGCTTACGCGCCTTATTATGTAATGGCTCGCAGTCAATGCCACATGTTTCTAGGAGTGGAATAAAATCCTTTTCTACGCGCCCCTTCGTAAGAGCGATACGTAATGTATCGTTATCTTGAGCTTTGCTTGCACCCTGCAAGGTAACATCAGTCAAGACGTCGATATTAAAAGCCATCCCTACTGCCGGCATCGGCGTACCATCAAAGCTAGATAGCAAGCCATCATAGCGACCGCCGCTGACGATGTATTGAGACACGCCATCCACATAGCCTCTAAACGTAAGGCCTGTGTAATAGGATTGAAGCGGTTCCGTAGATACATCGATGCGAACCTGTTGCCCCGTTGCTTCCACTTGATTTGCCATATCTACGAGATTATCTAAAATGCGCTGCGCCGCTGCAGGCAAGATAATCTGATTTAGCTCATCCTTAATATCTTGAACCGTACCAAACAAGCGAGGCCATACAGTTAAGAATGGATATAGCGCACTATTTTTAAAGTCAGAAATCAACTCGTTATATCGTGGCAAATATTTAGTAAATAAAGCCTCTAAGAGCTCTGCTTTTTCATCATCACTGAGTCCAAGAGCATCGGTAATAGCACGAGAAAAACGAGCATCCCCAATTTCGAGCAATAAACTATTGCCCAATTGAGCTTCATTCACCTCTTTAATAATCTTGAAGCACTCTTGCTCAGCCTCAAGCCCTTTATAGCCCACCATTTCAATGCCACCTTGCGTCACTTGGTTAACATCGCCACGATGCTTTTTATTTTTCATAAATACATCGCCCAAGTAGTAGAACGTGCGAGGCAATTCAATATTTGTAGTCGCTAAGAAACGACCAATAGGCATTGTTAAATCAGGACGAATTACGACGGACACTTCAGAACTATCCATAAATTCGTACATATGCTGACCGCGCCCCATTGCATAGCCATTGAATACATCTTTGTACTCTACAAGAGGCGTAGAGATCTTTGTGTATTGACGATTTCGACAAAGACCGAGCACATATTGACTCACATCATCCTTACGCTCTGCTACGATCCCTATATCATCGCGGAAACCAGTAGGTAATTGCTGCTGTACCATCGTAAACATCCTTTCCATCAATTGATTCATATCATTTCTCATGTTTTTGAAAACTATATACCTATATTAACCTTTTAAGTTATATAACGATTTAAGTCATCTAGCTATTCAGTTTACTATGAGAAAAAATTTACCTATATCGATACTTTTCTATTTTATCGCTTTACTTTATTAAAGTATGAAATCATAATATAACGGTTCTATAGAATTGTCAATAGAACCGTTAATATTTCATGTATTTACTACATATATTTATTTAATTACACCCATATGTAGAAGATCTACATCATTATAAATTAAATTTGTTATTTCAAACTTATCATTTAGAGTGAAAGAGCCTTTTAATTCATTATAAGAAAAGGCATATCCATTCATACTTTCACCACGAATAGAAATAGTAGACATAGGCTCAACGACTACATCAACAGGAACCGCATGACGACCGAGTTGATCTATGACAAACTTAGCTTGTTCATACTCGCAATTTAAGAGCTGGCCCACATTATATATACCTTGATTATATTTTTCTAGCCATATCTCATATTGGCCATTCTTCTTATGTCTACCATAAGAGTAAATGATTAATATAAGAAGGATAATACCAAGAACGAAATCCATAATTACCTTTCTATCAATTTAGCCCCAAACGTTTTCTATATCTGCCACACTATGTGCATCAGATCCAAGTACAAATGGCACACCAATGATAGCCGCCATGCCTTGAATGAAGCGGCTTGGGTACATTTCACGACAATCTGGTTTGAAGAAGCCGCTCATGTTGTAGTCTAGCTCGCGACCTTGGACGCGCATGATATGCAAAATATCGCTCACCACCTGCGCATTGCGACGATCTAAATGACGTTCAAATCCAAAGTGATGTTGGTATTTCTTGATTAAATCAAAATGACCTATGCGTTTAGGTGTATATTCACCGAGGTCAGCACGCACGGCTTGACGCACTGTAGAATAATACTTGTAATATAACTCATATTGTTTTTCGATCCACGGGCCGAAGCCTTTTTCGAATTCTTCAGGACTGTAGTCTAAGCAGTAAAAGGCATTATTAACGCCTTCCATAAAGTGAACGGATAAAATATTATCATCCGTCAACGGACCATAGCGATCCAAGAACTCTTGAATGTCTGATTCAAAGCCTGGAATATAATCGACTTCAAAACCGAGAGAAATATCGATATGTGTGCCATAGGCACGTTGTAATTGACGACCCAACTCTAAGTAAGTATCAACTTCATTTAATTTCAAAGACGCTGTGTCATAGGCCTTTTTATCACCACCATATTCTGCAGCAAAAGCTGTTGGCAATGGTGCATGTTCTGTAAGGCATACCTTTTCGATACGCAACTCGATGGCCTTTTCTATCATCATCGCAGTTCGGTCCCCACTACCATGTGGACACAATTCCGTATGCACATGACCGTCCACGAGACGGCTGCGATACTTACTATATCCAACGAACTGCCGTTCATCTTTCATGTTCATTCAATCACCCCTATTCGCCCTAACCCCTGGCGAACCCTTATCTATAATCTATACATCATTAATATAACGTATTAATATCTATCTTTTACTATACTAATTATTATACCAATAATGCGTATGTTTCGGTATCCTGATATTTACCATGTTTGAATCCAACTTGAGGCGTTAGACCACAATAGGTAAAGCCAAATCGCGCGTGTAACTTAGTGCTGCCTTCATTGCCAGCCGTAATAACGGATACCACATTATGCAATAACGGATCATTTTTTGCTATTTCTAAAATATGAGCCATCAGTTGTGTAGCGATCCCTCTACCGCGATAATCTTGATGGATATAGATAGATAATTCGACGGTACTTTTATAGGCCTCTTTAGGTCGATATGGTGAAAGCGATGCATAGCCTGCTACAATCCCATCAATGGTACCTACCACAATAGGATGGTGCTCATCGCTATGAGACTCATACCACTCCTGCCACTCTGACAACGTGCGAGGTTCAAGATCAAGCGTGGCTACGCCGTTTACAACCTCGTAATTATAAATATCTAAACAAGGGGCTATATCATTCCTTGTAATTGGTCGTATTACTAATTCACTCATAAGTATTCCTCAAAACTGTAGGTATCCTAAAAAATATTATTTCTATTTAACATAATATATAAAAAGAGACCACATACGCAAGAAAAAGGACGAACTATTTGTATGACATACTATTTCACTTTTATCCATCTTTTAAGGTAAGAATTACATATTTTACATCTATATCCCCAATACAACAAAACTGAGTGGTAAAAACAACGTTTTTTACCACTCAGCATATACATTTTGAAGCATATATAAGTAAAAAGCTCTTATTTTACTTATATACTATCATCATATTTTTTATTATGACTATTAAAGCTAGTACATTTCTATAGGAGCAAAATTATACTCTTACTTGATATATAAGAAAATTACACAATAACAAATAAAAGTATTGTAATAGCAATTAAAGTACTAATAACAGTATAATCGATTCTTTTCAATCCTACGGATGCGGCAAAGCTGTGTGTAGGGCCCCCAAAACCACGTAGTTCCAAGGATAACGCCATTGTTTCGGAGCGTCCCAAGGATTTTAATAGCAATGGTTGGATAACAGATGCATAGGATTTGATGCGCTTAATGAAGTTGCCTTCTAGAGATAAGCCACGGCAAGCTTGCGCCTCTTGTACAGCATGGCTTTCAGCAATGAAGTCAGGCACAAAGCGAAGTGCGGCAGTGAACATAAATGCATATTCGTAAGGAATTTTACATTGTGTTACGAGCGCGGCCGTAAGGTCTTGCAATTTTGTAGTTGCCAACAGGCCTATAAAGACAAGTGTCATAGCCAACATTCGTAAGCCGGATACAATGGCAGAGGTTACATCGCCACTGCCAAGGAATTGGATGAGGCCAAGGAATACAGCGAAGCTAGTTAATGCCAACACGGCTTTGCGTTGTTTGAATAACAAACCTGCCAAAAACAGTACACCGAGTTCTACTACGACTAATGCCAATAGCGATGCCCAGTCACGCAATAGGATGGCCCACACGGATACAGCGAGGGTCATCAAGATTTTTGTTAACGGTACTAAACGTTCCATATGTCCCTCCTATTTTCCGCTCAACTGAGCCACTAACTTAGATTTCAATTCATCCATAGATTTGCAATAACCTAAGGATGGTACCGCTAGTGAAAGTTCCACACTTGGCGGTTTTGTAAGGCCTAGGTCTTGCAATTCATCCGTAGATTTTTTGAATAATTCTTCTGGACTGCCGTCAAAGGCAACGGTTTGGTTGCCCATGATGATAGCACGGCTACATTCGCTAGCCATGATTTCCATATCATGGGTAATAAGAAGGATTGTGATACCTTCTGAATTAAGCTGACGCAATAATGCTAATAGCTCTTTAGTTTCCTTACCATCTTGACCACTGGTTGGTTCATCAAGGATGAGGATTTTAGACTGCATAGCCAACGCAGAAGCAATGGCAACGCGTTGCTTTTCACCGCGGCGCAATGTTGGAGGATAGGCTTCACGCAAATGGCCGATGCCTGTGCGCTCCAATACTTCATCAACGATACGCTTCACTTCGGCTTTACTGCGCCCCAAGGACTCAGGTCCGAAGGCAACCTCTGTGGCTACGGTAGGTCTGAACATTTGGCGATCTGGCTGTTGGAATACATAGCCGATAAATTGACCCCGTTTAGACGGCGGCATGGACGTAATGTCCCTACCGTTATAATACATGTGGCCTTCCCTAGCCTTTTCGAGGCCTACGAGCAAACGCGTAATAGTCGTTTTGCCACAACCATTACGACCACCGATGGCGATATATTCGCCTCCTTCGATGGTGAAAGTCACGTTTCGGAAAATATCTACGGATGGCACATAGCCAAAGCGGATCTTTTCAACCTTAAGCATGAGCGCCACCGTCCTTTCCTGGTACATCATCAACACGTTGAACTGGTTGTCTATTTTCTACTATATTAGACTGATTAGCAAGATTATCTACTGTATTTCTTTGATTAACTGTGGAGTTGCTTTTACCATGCACCTCGGTTTGAATCGCATGAGCCATTTCAATTTGGTGCAAACCCTTGATAGCAGACTCGATGCTGAGCCAAGGTTCATCACTGTGGAAGCCGGCTTGTTCCAATTCCATATACGTAGTAAACACGGATGGCAATGCATCGACGTGAATATTGTGCTCGTACATGTAACGAAGCGTAGTCGGTACATCGTCATCACAGGCGATAGAGCCATCTACCATGAGAGCCATGCGGTTAGCGTACGGCAATACGGCATGCAAATCATGGTCGATAACGACAACGGTGATACCGTGTTTTTGGTTCAAATCGCCTACGAGGCGATATAATTCAGCGGTCCCATCTGGATCGAGGGAGCTTGTCGGTTCATCAAGAACAAGTACGGTTGGGTTCGTAGCCAATACGGAAGCGATAGCCAAACGTTGGCGTTGACCACCAGATAAACTTGTAATCTTGCGATCTTCTAAGCCTACGAGGCCAACTTGCTTAAACACCTCTTCAGAACGAGCTTTAATAGTTTCACGATCATAACCGCGGTTTTCCATAGCAAAGGCTACTTCTTCACGAACTGTCATCGTTACGAGCTGTGTATCGTAGTCGGCCAGAACTACACCGATATGGTTCGCAAGTTCTGGAATTTCCATTTGCGTAGTCGCATGACCATCTACGAAGACCATGCCTTCTAGGCGTCCACCATAGAATTTAGGCACCGCCCCTACCATCGCCATACAAAGGGTGCTTTTACCACAACCTGCAGGGCCTGTAACAACGAGAAAATCACCTTCATTTACATCGAGATTGATATTTTCAAGGGATGGTGTAGTCGCCTTAGGATGATAGTAATTTACGTGCTCAATGGATATTTTAGCTTGGCGCTCAGGCAAGATAGTCAAGCGACTATGATCAGATGTCAATTGATCTGCATTTGGCAACATACCACGTTTAGAAAATAGACGTTGTGCCGGAATATACAAGATTGGCGTAATGGCACCATTCAAGGCCCCTACGATGAGTACCAATGGCCACATACCGTACATGTACACATTATTTGGCAACCCAAGCACTTGCCACAAAATAGTGACAAAGATACCACCAGATACAACAGTTGCTAAGAAGCCAGACACGACAGGGGTTAAATCAAAACCACCAATTTTACGGAACTTCATGGACAACATAGCGCGCGTTACGAGAGCCGCCGTCAAAGCACCGCCTGGCTCAGACAACAAGTTGCCATAAGGGAACGCTGACTTAGACGTCAATACATTGATGAGGGCCGCCACGAGGCCAATCCCCAAGGTTTGACTCAAACTAGGACGAGTCAATAAAATAGCTACGCAGTACGTAGCAATCGTCCAGTTCGGCGTTACCCCAGCCACACTAGGGCTCACCAAATGCAATATCGTGCCCAATGCGAGCATCAATGTGCTAACAGTAACCCATCTAAACTGGCCACCCTGCACATGCGTGTACACAAGATCCTGAATCCGTTCCATAATAGCCTCATTTCTATAAAAATATATATGGATTTATTTTATCATTCTTCGAGAATTTGTGAAAGCCTAGAGGCTATCCGTAATGTTAATCTACGATCACCTAATTCATACATAGACATATAAGAAATAATTTTCTACATTTTCCATTTATACAAAAGAAAGAGGCTACGTAAGTAGCCTCTTATCAAAACATTAATATACTATCAAAAATATTGAAACTAGAAAATACTATGCCATATATCCAAATCTAGTATATACATACTCAAAGACTTCTCCACGACAAACTTCTATTTGTTGTTCATCGTAGCTTTCTGGAAGTTCTCTCCAAAGAATATCACGAATTAGATTTTGTATTTCTGCTGTTGTTTCATCCTTATCCGTCCAGTGATCCATCCTTGAAATAGCTTCTGTTATTTTGCTATACATTTCTGTAGCAGTACCTTTTAGTTTCTTAATATCTGCTTTATTAGGATTGTCTTTTTTTAACAAATCAAAAATAGCCAATTCATCATCAGTAGTAAAACCTTCACGGATATAACGAGATTCTTCTTCCGTTAACTCTTTTACTAACTGTATTAATGCTTCAAATGTTTTTTCTATATTAGAACGGTCTTTTCCAGAGTTATAATCTTCAATAATTTGTCTATAGCGCTCATAGTAATCCCTGCGGTTAGGATTAGCTGCTACCAGTCTATCCAAACTTTGTTCAATGAAATCGCCTAAGTCCTTAAATAGTAAGTTCTTATGTTTGACTCTTGTAAACTCTTTACGCAGGATATTAAAATTAATAGCACTTATATCAATACGGGTTATATACTCTGAACCGATTGCATCTTCTGTTTGCCCTAAAAATTCTTTCATTCCTATATGTTCACTAATAATAGCATTTATAGTAACCATCAAGTCAGTAGTATCTACATCTCGTCTTCTAGGCTTTAACATCCGATGTATTGCTGCAATTGTTTCATATACTCTGCGTGTATCCACTGAAATATCATCACGTTCAATATATTTCATCAACTTATGCAGCTCTGAGGCACAGGCAGTGAAGGTTTGTTTATCTGCTACAGTATCGCAGACAGCATTAGCAGCCTCATTTAAATTAGATAATCTACTAAAAGCATTAGTTTGTGCATCAGAAAAATCTTCTATGTATATATTCTTTTGCTTAAAAAAGGCTACTAATATATCAATCAACTCTAGTATACGAGCAATGAGTTTCTCTTTATCGATAGTTGGATCCACACCATCATGATTACCGACATTTGCCGTATATTCAGCCAACGCCTTTTTAAGTGCTTTTACAATACCAATATAATCGATTATTAAACCATTACTCTTACCTTCATTAACGCGATTAGCACGAGCAATTGTTTGCATTAAGGTATGAGCTTTTAATGGTTTATCTAGATACAAACAGGACAAGCACTTAACATCAAAGCCTGTAAGCCACATAGCACAGACAAACACAATACGTAAGGGATTCTCTGAATCTTTAAACTCTTTATCGAGATCTCGTTTTACCATTTTCCGTCGATGTGTTTCAATATCTAGTCCCCAAGCTTTAAATGTTTGGATTTCATTTTGTTCCTGACTGATAACAACAGCCATGTCCGTTTCTTCCATCCATTTTAGTTTGCGTTCTAGTTCTTGTGCTTCTTGTTGTGTTGCTACTTTAATTTGTTTTTTAAGCCTCTTAATTTCTTCTTTCCAATATTCCTGTACATAATCGTACATACGAACACAGGTAACTTTGTTTAAGCACACAAACATGGCTTTGCCACTAGTCCACACATCGGAATAATGTCGTACAAAGTCCTTGGCAATAGAGCGAAGTCTCGGCTCAGCAGTAAGGATATGAATTGACTTTTCAAACTCCTTCTCTAACTTCTCTTGTTGTGCACTATCTAAATCTGCTGCTTCGATAGCATCAAGAATCTCATTAGTTATCTCTGGATTTTGTAAATCATCTAGCTTAGCACCACGATTTTCATAATATAATGGCACCGTAGCACCATCCTCAACAGCTCGTTTAAAATCATAGACTGATATATAGCCGCCAAAGGTACGCTCTGTAATATTGTCATATGAAAGTAACGGTGTACCAGTAAAGCCAATACGTGCCGCTGTCGGTAACAGTTTCATCATATTATCTGCATACAGCCCATACTGACTACGATGGGCCTCATCAGACATAATAATGATGTCATGATCTGGATAAATCGGTTCTACATCAGATTTATTAAACTTATGAATCAAAGTAAAGATAAAGCTAGGATTTCCTTTTAATTTAGCAATTAAATCCTCGCCACTAGTCGCAATACATTGTTTTGCCTTACTATCCTTACCAAGAATGCCACAATTTTCAAAGGTATCACTAATTTGTGTATTAAGCTCTTCTCGATCTGTAAGAACTACAAAAGTCGGTGAACCTGCCATCTTGCGACGTATCTTCTGTGCAAAAAAAGCCATAGAATAGCTTTTACCAGAACCTTGTGTATGCCAAAAGACACCAAGTTTACCATCTTTTAACTTTCTATCTGCATACGCCTCTACCGCCTTATTTACACCTAAGTATTGGTGATTACGAGCCAATATTTTAGCAGTTCGACCATTAGAGTGATCATAAAGAATAAAATTCTCTAATAAATCAAGAAAGTTTTCCTTATTACAAATACCAAGAAGCATAGTTTCAAATGCTACACTCCCCTTTTCATCCTCATCTAGACGCTTCCATTCATGAAAGAATTCGTATTTACTACCAACGGTACCAACCTTCGCTTCTAAGCCATTAGAAAGCATCACAAAGGCATTGTAATAAAACAATTGTGGAATGGTATCTAGATAATCTTTGTAGTTATCCTCATACGCATTTCGTACATCGATATCCGGCCGTTTTAATTCAATAAATAGCAAAGGAATACCATTCACAAATCCAACAATATCTGCTCGCCGATTATACAAATCACCATTAACAATAAGTTCCTTTACTGCTAAGAATTCATTATTATATGCATTATTGAAATCTATAATAGCAGCCTTTTTAATCTCTGTTCTCCCATCAGGACGCTTAACCGTTACAGGAATGCCATCACGAAGATAATTGTATTTCTCCTCGTTGATTTGTATCAAAGATGCCGTTGATATTCTACGAGTTAATCTAGTAATTGCCTCTACGATTTGTTGATCATTAATCCAAGGATTTAGTTGTTTGAGGACCTTACGGATTTCTCTAGTCAACAAGACGTCTTTATAACTAGTCCTACCAAATGTGCCATCTACTCCGAGTTGCTCTAAATTATATGCATACGCAACCTTCCACCCCAATTTATTCTGTAGCACATCACACGCACTATCTTGAACTAGTTTCTCTTCAGAATAATCATGGCTCATAGTAACACCTCCTTTACACTTCTATTTCCCCATTCATAAGCTTAGGAAGTAAACGATCTCGGGCTTCCTCTAACAAGATTATATTCTTTTTCATTAAAACTACTCTTTTCAGAATAGGCCCCGACACTCTCTCAAAATCCATAATTAATTTGTCATTTGGAAACAGATGTTTTATTTGTCCAATTCTTATAGGACTTACATTCTGTTGTGCTGCTCCATTAGCAATATTATTTATCTTTACCAATAATTCATTACTCCTAAAAAGACAATATGTATATGCAGGAGTTTCCGAAGAAATTTTAGCAACACGCTGATTTAACAAAAAATCATTTCCTTCTACTATACACACTCTACCTACATTCCCAGTCAAGGATAACAGTAGATCTCCCTCATCCAAATGACAATGTCTAGGCATCTTATCAGGAATTTTAGATAGATACTTTACATTTTTACCTTCAAAATAACCATCTTGCACATTTTTTATAGTTACTAGTTTGAATAAACCAGTTTCTTCGAGGTCTTTACTTTTAAAAGCAAAGCCATTTAGCAAGTTAACTTTAGTATCAATTGTATCCTCATGCCATCCAAGAGGGAGTCCATCTATAATCTCTCCATTTCCATGCCCAGGAAATCGTAAATCTATAAACCATTCCTTATATAGACGCTGTACAGTCTCCTCAAGGAGCTTGATTTGCTTTTGGTTGTTTTCAATGAGGTCATCATAAGCTGATAAAATGTCAACAATACTCTGTTGTTGTTCTACTTCTGGAATATTAATCTCAATATTCCTAAGAGAAGAAAGAGTGATAGTCCTTTGTGCCGCACCAATAGCTAAAGAGTCCGCCATCATATAAAATGCACGGTCTAATATTTTATAATACAAATATTGTGGCACAATTTTTTCAATATTAGGCCTAAGAAGCGCAATATGCCTTTGAAAAACAAATTCTATGCTATTTTTCATGAAAACAGGAATTCCAAAAGATCCAACAACAGAATATAAGATATCATTTTTCTGTGCCGTTCTCTTAATATCTAACTTTTCGTAATACCATCTAGGTACAAACATAGAACTAGAGAAGTCTAACTGATTCATACTTGTGATATTTGAAATAGTTATAAAAGGGATTCCTGAATTTGATTTTGGAGGTGCTTGATGATCGCCATCTGAAATTGAAATACATAAATCTTGCAATCGAACGGTTTGTAAGCTCATAACCCCATCTCCTTCATATTTTTAAAGATAGTTTCCATGAGCACATTAGATTCTTTTTGTAATGCTAGTAGTTCTTCGTGTATTTCAGCCATACGTTCTTCAAAATTAACCCCATCATCTTCTACAGGGGCTACACCAACATAAGCACCTGGTGTGAGGGACCAACTTTTATCTTCGATGCTCACACCGTCATTATCACCTTTGGCTTCATTTGTGATATACGCAATTTTACATAAACCTGGTACGTCTACATATTCTCCATCGCCAAACTTTTCATATAACCATTGTGCTTCTTGAGCAATGGTTAATGTTTCTTTAACAGCTTCTACCTTTTCATCGTATTCTTTCTGAACCTTTCTTCCTTTGCCTCGACCCGCATCAGCAACAGCTTGTTTACCTTCAGTCTCAATAGCTTTCACTTGTTCGGAAAGAACCTCTATATGTTGAGAAAAGGTTTTATCTTCACCTAATGTCTTGCGATATTCATTAAGTAATGCTGTATATTTTTCAATTTCACCACGATAGAGCCAAACAATAGCATTTAAATTTTTTAATTGCCATTCGGTCCATTCGTTTAATGTACGATCAACAACAGTATAGTAATTACGGGCATCAATGAAGAGCACCTTATCTTCAATAGCATCTGGCTTTGCTCTATCAAAGAACCACAAAGAACATGGTAGAGATTTTGTATAGAAGAAGTTATTACCAACACTCACCATTACATCAACTGCACCAGTTTTAACTAAGCTTTCACGGATATTTTTATCCTTGCCTTGACTGTCCGTAGCAGAGGACGCCATAACGAAACCAGCTCGACCTATATCGTTTAAATAGCTATAAAAATAGGAAATCCAAAGATAATTAGCATTACCGATTTCCTTATTTTTATTAACGCCAGGCATACCAAATGGTAAACGTCCCGCAGCCTGTGTAGATTCAGATTTAACCTTATCTACGTTAAATGGAGGATTCGCCATAATATAGTCACAGCGACCTTCTAATTGATGAGCATCATTGTAAAAGCTGTTTCCTTCATCTCCAGATTTAATAACTCCAGTTAAACCATGAACCGCCATATTCATTAAACAAAGCTGTGCATTATACTCAACCTTCTCTTGCCCATAAAATGTCATTGTGCTGTTCGCATTCAATCCGTGAGAGTTTACAAAATCACCAGACTGAATGAACATACCACCAGATCCACAAGCAGGATCAAATAGCGTGCCATGAGTCGGTTCCAGAACATTAACAATCATCTTAACTAGAGATTTAGGCGTAAAGAACACACCATCATCGGAGGCAATGTTCTTGGCAAATTTATTTAAGAAATATTCATAGATTCGGCCAATGATATCTCCACCTACTTCATCAAGGGCAGAGTTATTAAAGATACGAAGAATTTCTGCTAACAGCTCATCAGAAAAATCTGTATAATTCTTAGGCAATATCCCTGTCAGCTGTGCACTTTGTTCTTCAATCAAAGCCATGGCATTATTGACCACTTCGCCAAGACTAGTCATGACTTGACCATCTTTGCTAGTTAAGGCTGCACCTTTGATGTCCTCCGGTAAGTTAAGGAGATAGTCATATTGTGCTTCTATTGGTAAATAAAGAGCACTTTTTGCCTTAAAGTCACTAGCTTCTACAGGCATAACACGACCATTACGCATAGGTCTGTCTTTTAAGATTTCAACCTCAATAAGTTTGAAACGACTATACGCATAGCGCAAGAAGATAAGCCCCAATACAGGCATACAATATTGATTTGACGTCAATTTAGATCCTGCACGTAGCGCATCTGCAGCTTCCCACAATTCATTTTCTAGTTTTCGTATATTAATCATCGTTTCAATCCTTGCATTATCAATAATACCGCTAAAGCCACATAGAGGTTTAATACCGATATATGGCTTTAAGGCATGTATTTTTACGTATTTTATATCAATATTATACCATTTTAAAGATAGTCACTAGATAGTCTCTTTAACGGCCATACTATGCAGCCAAAAATCCAAATTCCAATTCTTCTCGAAGTATTTGTTTAATATTGGTTTTTGTGATTTTCAATCCACCATTAGCAGTAGCTCGTCTTACACAAGGGAATCCCTCAGTATTTTCCATGCGGTTAATAACACTACTGAATTCATCCTTTCCGTAGGTAGAATGTGGCATCGGTCCAACTATGATTAGTCTATATTTATTGTTATACATAAGGTTATTAAACTGATAGCGTTGAATATCTTCGTAATCAGTATGACATTCTAATCGGCCTCTTAATCCCATTGCATTAAAGATACCTTGGAGATCCTTCACCTTACAATTCGTTTCACCGATGATAAGGATTTTTCCGTCAGGAGAGCCAATAGAATCATCAACCATAGTTGGTGCTAAATCTGGATAGTGATATTTAGTTAAAACCGTTTTTAAGTTATTATTTTTAAAAGCTTGTGTAAGTTCTTCTGTAAAGTATTTAATCGCTTCCCCCAATAAGGATGCATCATTCATGATGTTAACATGTGTTACCAATTGAATTCCTCCTCTACAATTAATTCTTTTTGTTGGTTTAATGTTTTTAGCTGTTCTTTTACAGTTTTAATTTCAGTTTCTATCATTCGTATACGATTGACCACATCTCTTTGTCTTTCAATAGAAACTCTAGGAATTTGCAATGTTTTTAAATCTTTGAGAGATAAAGACTTGATTAATTGACCTACTGCAAATCGTTCTATTTGTTCACGACCAGCCTTACTATTAAAGTAGAGTGCTAGGTATGGTAACAAATATTGGTTTTTATATTTTGGCAAAATAGTAATAGAAAATTGGTTACCATTGGCAATCAATTTATCATTACCTTCAACATATAGCATGTTAGATCTAAATGGTGATGTTCTCCCCAATAGCCAAGTATCATTATCTAAAAGCGTAAACTTTCTTTTGAGTTTTTCCACATCAATGAACGGACTTTGTGTATAATCTACAGCATCACCATCAGCATCTTTTGTGTACAAATAACGAACACCTGTATCTTCATCTGTAACAAAATCATCTAGTTCTTTGGACGAAATAACTAATCCTCTATTAATATTACAGATTTCACCTAAAGGTACCCCATCAGTAATATTAGTTTTTAAAGTATATCGTTTAGGCAATAAATTGTAACCTTCTCTAGCAATAGATTCGATACTTTCAAATTTACAAATTTCAGGATTAGCCAAATCTTCAAGTACTGTAGCTACATCTATGTCTTTTCTACGACGCTGCTCTACATATGCTTGACTTGCATCTAAGAATTTAACACCTTTATTACCATATGATAATACGACTGCATATAATTCAATGCCTGTATTCTCAAGCAAGCGATCTGGAAGTTCAATAATACTTTCAATATAGCCGTTCTCAACCAAAGCTTGTCTTGTTTTTACACTGAGATTATTTGCTAATGTTGAGTTAGTAATCAAAGTTACCATTTTACCATTTTGATCTAGCAAACTGAGATTAAAGAGAATTTCATGCCACTCACCATCAGCAACCTTAGACTCTGGAACATCTAATTTTGATAAGGATGTTCTTTCTGGAAAGTACTCCATAGCCTTAGAGGAAGGCCTCCAAAGAGGCATTGTTAAAATTCGATCAAATAATTGATTTTCAACAATATCTTTAGGCTGAATAATCCCACCTGAATTCATATCTTGTTGAATTGTTTGAAGCAATAACACTCGTAATTGTAAAACAACCATTAATTCAGGTTTTATTGCATATGCAGTATAGTTAAGTAAAGACGTTTTACTCGCCACATCTAGTAATATACGACCTGGATTTGCATTGCCTTGTAAGAAAGAGAATTTCTCAAGGTTATTACAATCTAATAGTTTCTCTAATAGATTATTGAGAGATTCATTATCTTCTCTTGCTCCATCACCTCTAAATAAGTTATGTTGATCATAAAACAATGCTACACCCAATAAAAACTCATCATCTAAATAAGCATTATCGCTAATGAATTTTTGGACATAAGCCTTATCAATATAATGCTTCATCGTAACACTAAAACCATTATTATTGATTTTATCAGAACCTAAATACTTACCTAATAGCGTAAAATCCATATCATATTGTTTGTAAAAATAAGTTAAAGCTGACATCACAGCAATATCGAATTGATTTTGACGATTTGTAACGCGAACCTCCGCCCATTTGCGTTTTAAATCTTTTACCTTATCTTGAGCATCAAAATACTTTTTTTTCAAATCCATAAGTGTCTTTTCCAAAAGATCCTCCATCCTGGTTTTTATAACCCGTTATAAATCACTGTAAAATTTTTACTTCTCTTATCTAGGAGCCGTTATTTGGTTTAAACATACCATTTTATAAATACATATTTTTTTACTCCCACATGCGGGAGCTTTATCTTGGTTGTATTTTAACATTTTTACAATGCTTTGTCAAGTGGTTTTTATAAACCACTTTTTAAATTTCCAATTCACTCTTTAGTTGCTCTGATGAAGTCCAGCCTTGTTCTTCACCAGATTTACGACCTGTCTCTAAAGCGCCCATAAGTTTTATCGTAGCCATTAGACGTTCATAATCTTGAATATCCATAATTGCATATCGGCCTCTACCATTTTTAGTTAAGAATACGGGACTATCTATAGTAACATCACGTAAAACTTCAGAATAGTTTCGTAAATCTGAAATAGGTTTTATATTCGGCATACTATCACCTCCAGAATACTTTAGTGATATACTACTCATTTTTCTAATATCTTATCACTATTGTAGTTAAATTATCGCGTAAATTCAACATTAAATTTTACAGCATCCTTTAAAATTACTGTCAACATCTATGATACTTCTTTCTTCCTTTTCTTGTTATATACTTATGATATAATGCGCATAGATACTTATTTACGAATAAAAAAGGAAATATCATGGCACAAGCATTAATCGTAATCGATATACAAGAAGGCTTAGTTAAGGAAAAGCCTTATGATGCAAAAAATCTTATCGCAAATACAAAAGCAATCATTCAACATTTTAGAGATCAAAATATAGAAGTCATTTTTATCAGACATTCTGAAGATGAAGGCTTATTAGCAACGGGCAGTGATAATTGGCAAGTCTATCACGAATTAAAACCACAAGAAAACGAAAAGATTTTTAATAAATATTACAATAGCATCTTTAAGGATACTGAATTAAAGGAATATTTAAACCGAAAAAATATTACCGATGTAACATTCGTAGGAATGCAGGTGGAATTTTGCATTGATACGTCTGTAAAAGTAGGCTTTGAATATGGTTATAAAATCACCATCGTCGAAGATGCTATCTCAACCTTTGACAATGAGCATTTACCAGCCGATACAATCCTATCCTTTTACAAAGAAAAGATTTGGCGGAATCGATTTGCACAGCTAAAAACAACAAATGAAATGTTAAGTATCAATTAAATTACGAAAATAATACAAAGATTTTTATAATTTTTTCTCACGTATTTGTCATATATGTATGTTAAAATTTCATTAAATATTTATGCCCGAACATAGGAGGTCTTTTTTATGTATAAGTATATTACGATTTTAGGAGCTGCGGGCCAAATAGCTCAAAAGTTGACTGCTACACTATTAACATATACAGATATGCACATTACATTATATGGTCGTCAGTTGAAAACACGTATACCTCCAGAGATTATCGACCATGAACGCGTTACAGTGATTGAAGGTTCGTTCCAAAATCCAGGTAAATTAGAACAAGCTGTAACAAATGCGGAGGTTGTATTTGTAGGTGCTATGGAGTCTGGCAGTGATATGGCGTCCATCGTGAAAGCATTGAGCCGCAAAAATATACGCCGTGTTATCGGTGTGTCCATGGCTGGACTTTCTGGTGAATTCCCTGTAGCACTTGAAAAATGGACCTTCGACAACTTACCGATTAGCTATGTTCAAGGTGAGCGCCAAGCACGTAACGTATTGCGCGAATCCAACTTAAATTACACCATCTTGCGCCTTACATGGCTCTACAATGATCCCGAAAAAACCGATTACGAACTCATCCCTGAAGGAGCTCAATTCAACGATGCCCAGGTTTCACGCGAAGCAGTGGTAAAAGCCATCTTTGATATCTTACACGCTGCGGATGAAACGCCTTTCCATCGCACAAGCATCGGTGTAGGTGAACCAGGTACACACTATGACAAACCAAGCTTTCACTAATATATAGCTATATTAACAATAAAGGCCTGATAGACTATGAAAATAGATAAAAGCTACAGTAATACAATAAATATTGACGATAATGCAACTAATATTTTACAAGCTAAGGTAGATATATTATCTGCTCTTGTACAAGGCCAAAATGACATCATTCAAGGTCGTATTCTATCTTTAGAGAAATCTTTTGATAGTATAGATAAAATGTTAGATAAAATATAAATAGTATAATATATTAATTCTTTAATAATAAGGTATATCCAAGATCTAAAGAGTACATTTTTACTCATGTAACATAGATTTTGGATATACCTTTTTTATTCCTACATTTTATAAATATTTATATAGATAAACTCACGTATTTACGCTATACTAATAAATGATTAATATACACTTATAGGTATGTGAAAGCAAATGCCTCTTAGATTATCAATTATATTTATATATACAGTTCGTTGTATAAAATGTGCAAGATTCTATGTATAAAAATAAATGATAGTCATTTTTAGTCCCAGTTAGGGCAGAGGATTATTAAGGAGTTATTATGAATCGTATTGTTGTTATTGGCAGTTGCAACATGGATATTATAGTCCTCGCGGATAAACGCCCTACTGCGGGCGAAACAATTATGGGCAACGAATTGCACATCGCGCACGGTGGCAAGGGTGCAAACCAAGCGGTGGCTGCGGCTCGTCTAGGTGCAGAGGTCACGATGGTCGGCTGTATCGGTGAAGATGCATACGGCCAAATGATTTTAGATAATTTAAAAGAAAATTTCATCAATACAGATTACATCGTTACGGTACCGAACACTACAACCGGTACAGCACACATTACATTAGCGGAAGGCGATAACAGTATCATCGTGATTGCAGGTGCTAACGCTAAGGTCGACAAATCCATAGTTGATAACGCTTGGGCTGCCATTGAGCAAGCCGATCTTGTAATGGTTCAAAACGAGATTCCTATTCCAACTATTGAATACATCGTTCGTCGTTGTCACGAGGCGAATGTGAAAGTCCTCTTAAATCCTGCTCCAGCAGCCGACCTCGATTCGGAATGGTTAAAATTAGCAACCTATATTACGCCAAACGAACATGAGCTATCTGCGCTCTACCCTAACCAATCTACTGAGGAAACCTTGCTGGCGAACGAAAACAAAATCATCGTTACCCTTGGTAGCAAGGGCGTAGGATATGCGGACAACGGTGAAATCCACATCGTACCTGGCTTCAAGGTTGAGCCCGTAGATACAACAGGCGCTGGCGATACTTTTAACGGCGCCTTTGCAACGGCTATTGTTAATGGTAAAAGCTTAGCCGACGCTCTACACTACGGTAATGCAGCAGCGGCCCTCTCCATCCAACGCTTGGGAGCTCAAGGCGGCATGCCAACAAAGGACGAGGTTGCTGCATTCTTGGCAAAGAATTAGCATATTGAATAGATAAGGAGTTATTTATGCAACGACACGGCATTTTAAATAGCCATATCGCTAAGGTTCTTGCAGATTTAGGTCACACAGATACAATTTGTATCTCTGATTGTGGCTTACCGGTACCTGAAGGGGTTCAAAAAATTGACTTAGCTTTAGATTTCGGCGTACCAAGCTTTGAGCAAGTAGTATCCATCATCGCTAAGCATATGAAATCCGAAGCGATTCATGTGGCAACAGAAATTAAAGAAAACAATCCTAAGGCTTACGCCTTCTTAGAGTCTACCTTCCCATCCGAGCAATACGAATGGATTGAAACGAGCCACGATGCTTTCAAAGAAGCAACAAAACAATGCAAGTGCATTATTAGAACTGGTGAAGCATCTCCGTATGCGAACATTATCTTGCGCGCCGATTGTATTTTCAGCGATCGTCCGTAGAATAATAGATTAAGATATACTTTCACCAGTCATATAGGAGTAGTTATGGAAATTGTTATGTCAGGCATTGCGAAGGCATTTGGTACAAACCAAGTGTTGCGCGATGTAAGTATTACCCTCAAGGAGGGCGAGGTTCACGCCTTGATGGGCGAAAACGGCGCCGGCAAATCTACGCTCATGAATATCCTCACCGGTATTCACAAAGCAGACGCTGGTACAATCACCATCGACGGCGTAGAGCGTACCTTCCCGAACCCGAGAGAGGCCGAGCTGAACGGTGTAGCTTTCATCCACCAAGAGCTCAACATTTGGCCAAATCTAACATTGTTAGAAAATCTATATTTAATGAGACCAAAGCACAACAAATTTGGTATGCTCGACAAAAAGGCGATGCTCACTGAGGCTGAAAACACATGCCGCGAACTAGGCATCGAATTGCCACTCACAACAGAAGCAGGCCTTTGCTCCGTTGGTCACCAACAAATGACGGAAATCCTTCGTATCTTGATGTTAGATGCAAAGGTTGTCATCATGGACGAACCGACAGCAGCCCTCACAGAGCGTGAAACGGCCACATTGTTCAACATGATGCGCAAAATGAAAGCCCGCGGCGTTGCTATCGTATATATCTCTCATCGTATGGAAGAGGTATTTAGCGAATGTGACACAATTACGGTTATGCGTGATGGTCACACAATTATCACTAAACCAACATCTGATATTTCCGTAGACGAAGTGGTACGTCACATGGTAGGCCGTTCCATCGACGAGTTCTACCCTGCTCGCACTACAACACCGGGCGACGTGGTTATGAGCGTGGACAACCTCAAACCTGAAGGTTTCGACAACGATATTTCCTTCTCCTTGCGTAAAGGGGAAATTCTCGGCGTAGCAGGTCTCATGGGCGCTGGCCGTACAGAAATCATGCGCGCTATCTTTGGCGTAGATAAACACAAAGGCGGCACCGTAACAGTAAACGGCTCCGTTCTAAACTGCAAAAAACCAGAAGATGCCATCAAGGCGGGCATTGCTTTCATCACAGAAAATAGAAAGAGCGAAGGCTTGATCCTCGATTTCTCCATTGGTTCTAACATTACATTGCCGAATCTTGGCGAAATTTGCCCATCTCATGTACTAGATAAGGGCAAACTTACGTCTTTTGCTGACGAATTGTCTAAAAAACTGGGCGTTAAAACACAATCTATTCACGAACCGGCATCGTCCCTATCTGGTGGTAACCAACAAAAGGTGGTTATCGCAAAATGGGTTGGCAAAAAACCATCCATTATCATCATGGATGAGCCTACGCGAGGTATCGATATCGGCGCAAAACGTGATATTTATGATTTAATGAACGAATTAACGAATGACGGTGTGTCCATTATCATGGTGTCCTCTGAGTTGCCGGAAGTGCTGGGCATGAGTGACCGCGTTATAGTCATTCATGAAGGCCGTGTAGCAGGTATCTTAGACCGCAGCGATGCAACACCAGAATCGATTATGACATTAGCCACAGGAGGACAATAATGGACAGCAAAGCTCTACAATATGTAAAAAAATTAGGCCCCCTCATCGGCCTCATCCTATTATTTGTAATCATCTCTGTCATGAACGACAGTTTCCTTGAATTCTCTAACTTGCGTAACTTGTTGCGCCAAGTATCCATCAATGCGATTATCGCTTTTGGTATGACCTTCGTCATCTTAACTGGCGGTATCGACTTATCCGTTGGTTCCATCCTCGCCCTCTCCAGTGCAGTGATGGCAAACCTCATTGTAACTGGTACTGACCCTGTATTGGCTATCGTGTTAGCCGCAGGTGCGGGCCTCGTATTGGGTGGGATTAACGGTCTCGTTATTACCTATGGCCGCGTAGCTCCATTTATTGCTACCTTGGCGACCATGACCATCTACCGTGGTGCCACTTTGGTATTCACTGATGGTAACCCAATCTCTGGCCTTACACAAGACCCTCTATTCCACGGCTTTGGCCAAGGGGATATTGCAGGCCTTCCAGTTCCAGCGATTACTATGTTCCTAGCTTTCATCATCCTCTGGTTCGTATTGAGCCGCACATCTTTAGGTCGTAAAACATACGCCGTAGGTGGTAGCGAAAAGGTTAGTTACATTGCTGGTATCAAGATTGACCGCGTTAAAATCTTCGTGTATGCCTTGACTGGTATGCTCTGTGGTATCGCTGGTGCAATTATCACATCTCGTCTTAACTCTGCACAACCTACAGCAGGTGCAGGCTACGAACTTGACGCTATCGCAGCCGTAGTTCTTGGCGGTACAAGCCTTGCTGGTGGTCGTGGTCATATCGTTGGCACATTAATTGGTGCCCTAATTATCGGTACCCTCAACAACGGGTTAAATATTCTCGACGTTTCCAGTTTCTATCAACAAGTCGTAAAAGGTATTGTTATTTTACTGGCTGTTCTTGCAGACCGCAAGAAAGCTTAGGAGGTTCCTATGAAAAAACTATTGTTACTGTTGGCGATGGCTATCATGGTTATCGGTCTTGTAGCAGGCTGTGGTAAAAGCGCTGATAACGGTGGCGGCGATAAAAAATCCGGCACCATCGGCTTCTCTGTTTCCACATTGAACAACCCATTCTTCGTAACTATGAAAGAAGGCGTTGAGGCTCAAGCTAAAGCGCTTGGTCTTAAAGTTAAAATCGTTGATGCTCAAAACGACCCTGCAAAACAAGCAAACGACATTTCTGACTTGCTTGAAAGCGGCGTTTCCGTATTGATCATCAACCCTGTAGACTCTGCAGCTATCTCTACGTCCGTAGAAGCAGCAAATGCTAAAAACATTCCTGTCATCACTGTTGACCGTTCTGCTGATAAAGGCAAAGTAGTGGCTCACATCGCTTCCGATAACGTAAAAGGCGGCGAAATGGCAGCTCAACTGATCGTTGATAAAGTTGGCAAAGCTGCAAAAGTAGCTGAAATTGAAGGTATCCCTGGTGCTTCCGCAACTCGTGAACGCGGCCAAGGTTTCCATAACGTAGCTGACAAAGACTTAACAGTAGTAGCAAAACAAAGCGCTGACTTCGACCGTACAAAAGGTTTGAACGTAGCAACTAACATCTTACAAGCTAACCCAGACGTACAAGCTATCTTCGCTCATAACGACGAAATGGCATTGGGTGCTATCCAAGCAGCTAAATCCGCAGGCAAAACAATCTTCATCGTAGGCTTCGACGGTACTGCTGACGCAGACAAAGCTGTTAAAGACGGCACATTGGCTGCCACAATTGCTCAACAACCAGACCAAATGGGTAAAATCGCTATTGATACAGCTCAAAAAGTTATCAAAGGCGAAGCTGTAGAAGCTAAAATCCCTGTAGATCTTAAAGTTGTTACAAAATAATTGTATATAGAAACTGGGTACAAAAAAGAGTCGCATCACAAAGATGCGACTCTTTTTATTTATTCATGTGGCGTCGTATATGTAATGTTTTGCGCTTCGTAGCTTTCACCATGAGCCAATACGTGAACGATGGTTTCTAGTGTAGCGCGTACTGTTTCAACAGCCATACTTGGTTGATCTGGCTTGTTCACCACTTGGGATGGCAAGTACGGAATGTGCATGAAGCCCACCTTGATGCCACCCTTTTGAGCTGCGTAATGAGATACGCCATACATGATATGGTTACATACAAAAGTGCCCGCCGTATTGGATACTTTTGCAGGGATACCCGCTTGATGCAACGCATTAACGATGTCTTTAATAGGTAGTGTGGCAAAGTAAGCACTAGGGCCATCAGCTACAACGGGTTCGTCCGTCGGTTGATTGCCTCCATTATCTGGGATGCGGAAATCATCGCAGTTGATGGCTACGCGTTCAATCGTAATGTCTGGACGACCACCAGCTTGACCTACACAGAGAATAAAATCAGGATTACATTTTTCTGCAGCCTCTATTGCTGTTTTCACTGAATTATAACGCACAGTAGGTACCATCTGAGTGACTACTGTATAGCCCCCATCTGTATACCCTTCCATCGTTTTTACAGCTTCCCACGCAGGATTGATACTTTCACCACCGAAAGGATCAAAACCTGTAATCAAAATCGTTTTCATCATATTACCTCATAACAATATCAATTGATACTGTGAATTTAAATAGTTTAACCGAAATAGTATTACATATAGCAATACTATCAATATTTATAGTTTTCAAAACTGCACTTATCTCAATATTATGAATGCATGGTTCTTAAACTATGTAAACACCTACTATGTATTATAAGAAATAGTACATCAATAGAATGTTCAATGTCAGCATCACAATAGCAACAGGAATTTGCGCTTTAATAACGCCGTACGTATCCTTCATTTCAAGAAGCGCCACAGGCACGATATTGAAGTTTGCCGCCATCGGGGTCATCAACGTACCGCAATAACCAGCGAGCATAGCGATAGGTCCGATAATAGCAGGGTTAGCACCATGACCTACAACGAGCATAGGAACTCCAATAGCACTCGTAATCATTGCAAAGGCTGCAAAGGCATTACCCATAATCATGGTAAAGAAAGCCATACCGATGCAGTACGCCACAACAACGAGAAACACATTATCTGCGGGCACTATGCTAGCTACCATACTAGAAATCAACTTACCTACCCCTGCGAGGTTAAATAAGTAACCAAGAGCCGCTAACAATTGGGACAAGATAGCCGTCCAGCCGATCGCATCGAGAAGGCGACGACCTTCATGGAAGCTTTGCGTTACCTTTGCTTTTGTAATATATAAAGCCACACACAAGGCGATAATGGAGGCAATCGCAAGCCCTACAAGGGCGCCGAGTTTCGTAAAGAACCCAATGATAAACGTAATAATCCCAACGAGCAACGCAGGAATAAAGATAACATTTCCTATGCGTAATGCTTCAAGTTTTTTGAAGTCCACAGCAGATTCAAAGTAATTTCCCTTGCCAAGTTGTTTGAACAACACGATGGCAGCCATCGCAATTACGAGCCATCCGTTAATCTCTTTAGACAAATAAGACCCAAAGATAAAGGAAATCCCATATAAAAGCCAGAACAAACCAGTGCCTATCCGATGTTTATGCTCTTTATCAAGGAAGGATTGTATAGAGAAGATAACTAAGATGATACCAATGAGAAGGTATACATAGTCTAAGGGCTGCATTTTGTATACTAATTCCAACATATTATTTGCCCTCCTTCGCTAACTCTTCCGGTGTTACAAGAATATTTAACTCATTAGGCACCAATTTACCAGCTTTCATATCGGCCTCGTCTTGAGCTACGCTAGATTGAATCGTTTTATCGAAAACAAAGAAGCGAATAACGCTAACTACATAGGCACATACGGCCGTTGGCAATCCATAAATTACCATATCTGTAAGTTCAACGGTATATCCAAGTTGCTCCATCACGCCTTTGATCAATAAAAGCCCACCTGCTGCTAAGAACAGATTTTGACCGAAGAAGTTACCAAGATTATCAGTAGATGCTGCTACACCACGGATTTTATCAAGTGTACGTTGAGATATAGGTCGCCCCTGTGCTACAGCGGCTTCACTCATTGGAGAAATCAAAGGACGAACCATGGCTACTAGACCAGACATACTGATGCCAAGTGCTACCGTCACTTGACGAACGAATAGGTAAATCATAAAAATACGCCCCGCCGTTGCAGCGTGAATCTTGCCAATCAAAATTTCTGCCCGTTCACGCAAACCGTGCCGTTCCATAATACCAATGACGGGAAGGACTAAGGCAAATAAGGACATATAACGATTCTTAACAAAAGCCTCCCCAATGGCACCAACAATATCGTTTATGCTAAGACCTGCCGCAAGGCCCGTTACAAAGCCCGCCGCAATAACCACCAATAGAGCATTAAAGCGTAGCATCAATCCGATGACCATCACTAAAATGCCTGATAAAATCAACATATGGACACATCCTTTCTTTAAATTATCCATAACCGCATATAACTGCAAAGATGCATTATATGTATATATTATATAACAAATAGTAATAATCTTGCATAAGAAAAAGCCTTGTATCTAATTTTTAGTGAATGACAACGATCAACAACCGTACCCGCAAATCACTAAGATAGATTACAAGGCTTTTATTCAGTTAATTTAACTCTTTTTTGAATAATATAGTAGTATGTTGTTTTCCTCTAAAATGAACCTTATCATACGCAGTAAATCCAAAGGATTCATACATTTTAGGCAACCAAGGATGTTCCTTAGCCGTTCCTAATGTAACAATATGTGTTTTAAACTGTTCTTTTAAAAGCTCCTCTGCATAGCCCAAGACTTCCCGTGCATATCCTTTGCCTTTGAAAGCTGGTGCTGTTACAAAATGAGCAATATGCGGATATTTATCCGGTGTTGAGTATTTCACCCAAGGCATACAAAACGTAATAGAACTAACTAATTGCCCATCAATATACAAGCCGTATACAGGATAATTTTCAATCCACTCCTTAGATTCCTCTTCCGTAAAATCAATAGCGTCGAAGCTAATAGGATAGTCTTTTATAGCTGCATAACCGTCGATTAATACCTTATGATATTCTGCTGTGTCTGCTACTGTTAATTGTCTAAATTCTTTCATGGTCTTTCCCTCATATCTATATTTTATTCACAAACTACGTATATTAATTCACTTTGTGAAAGTAATTATACACCTATATGTATTTATTTGCAATATATTTACATAAACATTATATGAAATCATAATATCTATAAAGGAAATCTTATATGCAATAATGTAATATATACAACAACCCTCAGCCATACTAAGTATCAAATAAATTAAAGATCCAAATTCTCAACCGAAAGAGTGTTTGTATAAAAATAAACACAATACAATTAAAATCTCAATCAAAAACTCTATTCTCTCTAACCGTGATTGACGTATTTTTATAAAATAAGCACAATACCACAAACAAAAAGATTTAGACAAAAAAACAGGATGTATCAAAAGATACATCCTGTTTTGAGCTTTTACAATCTCTAGAGAAAGTTAACCCTATTGATTATTGTATATACGGGAACCGTATACGTCACGTTCGTTTTTAGGTTCGTTGTTAACGCGAACACGTTCAGTTTTATGACGATCGTTATCATCACCAGAAATACGATCAACACGGAAGTGGTTAAGACGAATATTTTGTAATTCAGGACCGAATTCATTCAATGCACGTTTCATGTTTTCGTCAATAGGAGCACCATTTTGAAGTGCACGATACAACATTGTAGCGAATTCGTAACGAGTCATCTTAACATCGCCTTTGAATGTGCCATCAGGGTAGCCAACAAGGATACCATTACCAGCCAATTGGCTAATATATTGGTAAGCCCAGTGGTTGCGAGGAACGTCTGGGAATTCAGCAGTTTTGCTTGGATCAATTGCATGTGGAGTCAAGATTTGTAACAAGTTGTTATATTTGTTTTCCATATCTTGAAGACGTGCGTTCAATTCAGCAATTTCACGCCCCATAGCTACGCGGGAACGGGATTCAGGGGAACGTTTACCAAGACGAATAGATACACCCGCGTTCAATTGAGTTTCGCCAGTACCTACAGTACCACCAACAGAGAACATTGTATCTTCGTTAGGGCGGTAGAATGCACCCAACGCAGCGGAGTTAGCATTATGGTAGTGACCATAACCAGCAGCAATTGTCCATTTATCATCTGGGTTGAAATCCAATGGGTGCAATGCAGCCAATGCAGCGGAACCTGCACCTACTTTGTTAACCCGTCTTTCAACAGTACCAACACGATTAGTCAAGTTCTTAATATTGTTATTAATTTGACCAGGTGTGGAATTGTTGATTTGTGTTTGTAAATCATTAGCTACGGAATATAATTGGCTACCGTTTACAGCATCTGTAGATGTAGCGGAGATTTCCCCAGCCGCAACATTTTTAATTTGTCGTTCAGCACCAGCTTTACCTACGGACACGGAACCATTAGCTGCAGAACCTACGCCAGCAAAGCCACCGAACGTATGACCAGCGATGGTTGCACTACTTTGTGCTGTAGCTTCGCTTGTAGTGGAACCTGTACCTAAAGCGATAGAGTTTAAGTGTGTTGCATTTGCATGATCACCGATTGCAAGAGCATAGTCAGCTGTAGCACTTGCATCAGAACCAAACGCATTAGAACGCACGTTAGTTGCCTGTGCACCAGCGCCAAATGCTTGAGCATGATCACCAGATGCAAGAGCTGAGGAACCCATAGCAACAGAATGATTATTGGTTGCTTGTGCGCTAGAACCAATCGCATTAGATTTATAGCCAGATGCTAACGCTTCATAGCCAATAGCTTGTGAGCGAACTTCGGAAGCCTTTGCACGTGTACCAATAGCAGTAGACCATGTACGTTGTGCTTCAGCAGAATGACCAATAGCAATAGATTCATTCATCAACGCTTTGGAAGAATTACCCATTGCTAATGCAGAGGTGCCTGCTGCAGTGTTATTAACACCAATAGCGACAGAATTACTTTTCCAGTCACCAGTTTTCTTTGTAGCATCATCTGGCTCATTTTCGTAATCACGATCACGGAAGTTTGCATCAGATTCTTTTACAGTATTACCGCTACCATACGCAACTGCATTATTGGCACCTGTAACAACATTAGTGTTGTCCATTACAACAGAAGCAGCGTCTACCGGATTAACATTCGCACCAACAGCAGTGACAGCAGCCAATACAGCAAACGCTAATTTTTTGGAATGTTTCATTTCTCTCATCTTACACCCTCACTAAATTAAAAAATCATCCAAATTACAATACAATTTTTCATTCTCTCTATGTTCCGTCTCTCACCTCGGTCTGAACAGGTGAATATTCTAAATTAGCATAAAGAAATACCCCTATATCAGTTTAAGAAAAATTTATATTGTCGATTACCCGCATAGCATATCAAAGTTTTACGATATACACAACCCTTTTTTCTAACACAAATTAAATTAACAAGTTTTTATACCTATCAGAATCCGCTTTATTCCTAGCTTTATAGGGAAATAAATTTTACTCATTATTTTCCCTTATGAGTTAAATTTTTCGCAACTTTGTAAACTTTTCTCATGTAACAAACTGTATAACTTATAAATAAATAACCACCTTATAAGTACGAAAAATATACCTTTTACCCTTATTACACCTCATTCACACTTAATTCATGAATTATATGTGAATTAAACTATTTTGTATATTTAATCAAAAGCTTTTCATTTTATTATAATTTTATATTTCTATAGTAGCAGTATCTATCAATGCAAATCAATGCTCAAAAAGACAATAACGAGAATGTTATGAGAATAAACATGACAAATATGATTTATATTGGCCAATATTTTATGTATATGCTCAAAAAAAGCCCCCTCCTCTTCATGAAGATAGGGGCTTTATAACAAGAATCATTCTTTATTATATGTAATTATGCTAATAATGCACTTACAAGTGCTTCTGCTTTATTAAAATCGGATTCTTCTGGATTCCAGTTGCATTTGATTTCAGGTTCTACTACAGAGAATCCGTATTTAGTCAACTCTTCACGGAGTACCTTTGTAGATTCACCAGACCAGCCATAAGTACCAAATACAGCAGCCTTTTTATTTTTAAATTTCAACTCACGCAAGAAATCAAGCCAACCAGCTACGGAAGATAATACGCTATTACCTACTGTTGGGGACCCTACAGCAATAGCTTTAGACTTAAAGACTTCTGTCATGATGTCATTTTTATTGGTTTTACTAATATTGAAAATCTTAACACGTGTATCAGGGGATTGTTTCGCAATTTCTTCAGCAATCTTATGGGCCAATTTCTTAGTGCCATCCCACATAGTGTCATATACTATTGTGATTTGATCCTCTTGGTACGCTTGAGACCATTCATAGTATTTTTCTACGATTTGCATTGGATTTTCACGCCAAATCGCACCATGACTAGTAGCGATGATATCGATTGGCAAGTTAAGCTTTTGAATTTCTTCGACTTTAGCTTTTACCAATGGAGAGAATGGATTCAAGATATTAGCGTAATATTTCATCGCCTCTTCCCATAGACGGCATTGATCGGCCTTATCCACCCATAGTTCTTCTACGGCAAAATGTTGACCGAATGCATCGTTGGAGAACAAGATATTATCCCCTGTCATATAAGTCGCCATGGAATCAGGCCAGTGAAGCATGCGCATTTCTACGAATACCAAAGATTTACCGTTCCCGATATCTACGGAATCTCCTGTTTTAACAGTTTTAAAGTTCCATTCTGGATGATGATATTGGCCGACCAAGGACTTAACAGCATTTTCTGTACAATAAATAGGTGTATTAGGGATTTTTTCCATCAATACAGGCAAGGAACCGCTATGATCCACTTCGCCGTGATTACATACGATGAAATCAATCTTATTCAAATCGATTTCAGATTCCAAATTATCAATGAACTCAGAGGAATGAGGTTTCCACACAGTATCGATGAGGACAGTCTTCTCCTCTTCAATCAAATAGGCATTTTGGCTAGAACCATTATTAATGCTGTAGTCAGAACCGTGAAACTCTTGCAATTCCCAGTCGATTTTGCCAACCCAAGAAACATTGTTTTTAATGTGCTTTCTCATAATAACCTCCATGTTCTGTGAAAGTTGATGTGCTTAACTCAGATTTTTTAATGAACCTATATAGAAACACGAATGATAGAAGCAACTTTCACCGATAATACCAAATATATGGCCAAATGTTATATCAATGGATACAACATAAATCGGTCATTAACTATAGTTTTATTATATCGATATCACACAATTAAGTCTGTACCTGTAGGTACAGTTTTGAGAATTATTATAAAAACCACTCATAGGTAATCACATGCCGTACATTAGTACACATCGATTTCCCATGAGTGGTTACGAGTATATGTAATTATATGATTATTTATTACCCGATTTAGATAGTCCAGGGATAGCTTTATAGATATATAATGCAATATATCCATCAACCAAGCTATGAACGATGGTACCGCCACCTACAAGAACAAATACAACGTAGATGAGATCAATGTTTGGCATCGTAGTGGTAGTATAGAACAATAGGCATGCTAGTACCTCACCAATAGCGTGAACGATAGCACAAGCAAGGTTAAACGCAACAAAGGATAGAGCCCCTGTTAATACGCCTGGATGATGTTTAATATAGTAAGCCCCCATCAAGGCAAAGATGATATGAGATGCAGCGCGCATAACGATAACAAGTGGGAACCCTGCTACAAAGAAGCCGAGCGTAGAACCTATCACGACACAAGCTGCCATCTTTCTAGATAAGAACATAGCTAAGAATATAGGAACATGACTCGCCAATGTATACGATGCCGGTGGGATCACAACTTTCAAAGGCATCACGATAGGAATCATGATGGCTAATGCCATCAATAAAGCAGTAATGGTTAAATTTCGATACATTGAAGAATTCATAAAGGCCTCCTTAAAGAATATTTTGCCATTCATCTACCAATATAGCACTCTAATATATGAAGAACAACTACGTATACCGCTAGTGTCCTACAAAAAAGAGAGGGCCTTACAACCCCCTCTTATTTAATTGGACAAATATATTATAATACCTATATCTTAACGCTTATAATACGATTTTAAAAATGACGTAACTCACGTTAATAACTTTCAGAAATCTTAATTCATTACTTTTATAAACGTTCAATTACGGCTTGCGCCATTTCTGTTGTACCTACCCGTTTCAAACCTTCACGGTAGATATCGCCAGTACGGTAACCATCAACGAGCACTTGTTCTACAGCACTTTCAATAGCGTCAGCCACTTGAGGTAAATCAAGGGAATGACGGCACATCATCGCAGCGGACAAGATTGTACCCAACGGATTCGCCAAGTTTTTGCCCATGATGTCCGGTGCGGATCCGTGGATTGGCTCGTACAATGCAGTACCTGTACCCATGGATGCAGATGGTAAAAGCCCGATGGAACCAGAGATAACAGCACCTTCGTCGGACAAGATATCGCCAAATAAGTTCGTTGTAACGATAACGTCAAACTGTGCAGGATTTACAACGAGTTGCATTGCTGTATTATCTACATAAAGGTAATCTGTTGCGATATCCGGATTAGCAGCGGCTTTCTCTTGAGCGATTTTACGCCATAAACGAGAAGAAGCCAATACATTTGCTTTATCTACGGATACAACCTTTTTGTTACGTTTACGAGCTGTTTCCATAGCGATGTCCATGATGCGCTCTACTTCATAACGGCTGTACGTTTCTTTATCCCAAGCGAACTCGTTAGCACCTTCACCTTGTGCCTCTTCCCGTTCACCGAAGTAAATACCGCCAGTTAACTCACGAACGATAACGAAATCTACATCTTGCACGAGTTCCTTTTTAAGTGGAGAATACTCTTGCAAGGATGGATAGATTTTTACAGGACGCAAATTACAGAACAAACCAAGCTCCTTACGAAGACCTAGAATTGCTTTCTCAGGACGGATAGAAGGATCGACATTATCCCATTTAGGACCGCCTACAGCACCGAGCAATACAGCATCAGCCGCTTTACAAGCCTCAATCGTATCCTCAGTCAAAGGCACACCATACGCATCGATAGACGCACCGCCCGCTTTCTTATCAATCCAATTAACCTTTACACCGGCTTTCTCAAAAGCCACACCACACACAGCCTTCGCTGCCGCAATAATCTCAGTACCGATACCATCACCAGGAATCAATACGATACACTTTTCGCTCATCTTACCTCTCCATATAGTAAAAGATTGTAAACCTCATGCTCTTCCCCCAGTGTCCTTTGCGAAGAAATCGCAATAGAACTTAATGGGACAAGAGCTGGCATATGCCTTGAGACCGACTTAGCTCGCTCCTCATTCCCCCTCTGCCACAAATCCATTCAAATATTGTTAGCTAGAGGAATTTTAAGTTTTGCTACACAAAAGTAGAATGATTGGAAACGAAACACGTGTCGAAACCGACTTAGCTCGCTTTGGAGGCTTGAGATACGTGTTTCGTTTCATCCTGCTACTTACGGTTTTTAGCAAAACTTACAAGACCGCCAGCTGCCGCAATATCTTGAATGAATTGTGGCAACTCAGTCCCTTGGTATTGTTCGTTTTTAGTCAAGTTGTACACGATACCTTTAGACAAGTCTACTCCAATCGCATCACCAGCGTCAATGCGATCTACTTGTTCACCGATTTCCACAACTGGTAAACCGATATTGATAGCATTACGGAAGAAGATGCGTGCAAAGGAGTGTGCAATGATAACAGGCACGCCTTTAGCTTTAATAACGCCTGGTGCATGTTCACGAGAAGAACCACAACCAAAGTTTTTACCAGCTACCATGATTTCGCCAGCTTTCACATTAGGAGCGAACGTCGTATCAATATCTTCCATCGCATGTTCGGCCAATTCGTTCCAGTCAGCAATCGCCAAGTAACGAGCTGGAATGATTACGTCTGTGTCTACATCGTCACCGTAGCGCCAGATTTTTTTGCTTTCAAAATCCATATTAAACCTCCTCAGGGCCTGCAATGCGGCCTAATACAGCACTTGCTGCCGCCACGTATGGGCTTGCCAAGTATACCTCAGAATCAACGTGCCCCATACGACCACGGAAGTTACGATTTGTCGTGGAAACGGTGCGTTCCCCTTCAGCCATGATACCCATGTAACCGCCAAGACACGGACCACATGTTGGAGTGGACACAGCGCAGTCAGCTTGAATGAAGATGTCCAATAAACCATCTTTCATAGCTTGATCGTATACATCTTGGGAACCAGGAATTACGATACAACGAACGAATGGAGCTACTTTGCGACCTTTGAAGATTTCTGCAGCTGCCACCAAATCTTCGTAACGGCCATTTGTACAGGAACCGATGATAACTTGATCAATTTTAATATCTTTGTCGATTTCGTTGATGTAATGTGTGTTGGATGGCAAATGAGGGAACGCTACCACTGGTTGCAATTTGGACAAGTCGATGGTAATAGTTTGAGCATATACCGCATCAGCATCTGGAGCGATTGGCTCAACAGGACGATTTACGCGGCCTTTGATGTATTCTTCAGTAATTGCATCATAAGGGAATACACCACATTTACCGCCCGCTTCGATAGCCATGTTACAGATGGTAAGGCGGTCAGCCATAGTCATGTGTTGTACGCCTTCACCGGCAAATTCAAGGGCCATGTAACGAGCGCCATCTACGCCGATTTGACCGATTAAATCAAGAATTACGTCCTTACCAGTTACCCATTTGTTAGGTTTGCCGATAAGCTCAACCTTAATTGTTTCAGGTACTTTGAACCAAGTTTTACCTTCTGCCATAGCAACGCCCGCATCAGTGGAGCCTACGCCTGTGGAGAATGCATTTACCGCACCATATGTACAAGTGTGGGAGTCAGCACCGATCATCATTTCCCCGGGACCGATAAGGCCTTTTTCTGGCAAAATAACGTGCTCAATACCCATTCTACCGACTTCAAAGTAGTTTGTAATGCCATGTTCGCGCACGAAGTCGCGCATTACTTTCGCTTGTGTAGCGGATTGAATATCTTTATTTGGTGTGAAATGATCCGGCACCAAGTAGATTTTATGACGGTCAAATACAGGTTTGCCGATTTTTAAGAACTCTTTACGCGCCGGTGGGAATGTGATGTCGTTCATCAATACCGCATCCAACTGACATTCGATGATTTGTCCCGGTTTAACGACATCAAGACCCGCGTGATGAGCCATATTCTTTTCAGTAATGGTCATACCCATATTATTCTTCCTCCTGTTGTTCTAGCTCCATAGCTAGGAATACTGAGTTAACTGCATTAATATATGCATTTACACTTGATTTAACGATATCTGTGCTGATACCACGACCATGGTACAAGCGACCGTTGTATTCTACCTTGAGGGTTGCTTCCCCAAGGGCATCTTTACCGGCTGTGATAGCGCGGATTTGGTAATCTTTCAAGCTAATTGGCAAGCCAACCACACGTTCAACCGCTTTAAGGGACGCGTCTACTGGACCGTCACCAACAGCAGCATCAGCTTTTTCACCTTCTGGAGTCATGAGACGAACGTCAGCATAGGCATAGCCTTTTTCACCCAATTTATAGTATTGAGCCACGAGCTCGAATGCTTTTTTGTGGTGAAGATTATCTACAACAAGGGCTACGATATCATCATCGTATACTTGTTTTTTGCGGTCTGCCAACTCTTTAAACTTAGCGAAAAGATCGTTGATTTTTTCCTCAGTGAAAGATTGGAAACCAAGTTTTGCCAAATGATCGGCAAAGGCATGACGACCAGAGTGTTTGCCCAATACGAGATCTGTTTTTTCAGCCCCTACGGACTCAGGAGTCATGATTTCATAGGTTTCAGGGTTGCTCATCATACCATGTTGGTGAATACCAGATTCATGAGCAAAGGCATTGGAACCCACGATCGGTTTATTTGGAGGAACTACAACACCTGTTAAACGGCTCACAAGTTTAGATACTTTCGTAAATTGTTTTGTATCGATGTTCACTTGAAGATCACCGAAATAATCATGGCGTGTTTTAAGAGCCATGACAACCTCTTCAATTGCTACATTACCTGCACGTTCACCTAGGCCATTAATTGTGCCTTCTACTTGGCGTGCACCTGCTTTAATAGCAGCTAACGTATTTGCATTAGCAAGACCTAAGTCATCATGACAGTGAACGGAGATAATTGCATTTTCAATGCCTGGTGTATGTTCTTTAATATAGCGGATTTTATCACCGAACTCATTAGGGTTCATGTAACCTACTGTGTCTGGTACATTAATAATTGTTGCACCACCAGCAATGGCAACACCAAATACTTGGCATGCGAAATCTAAATCAGAGCGTGCCGCATCTTCACCAGAGAACTCGATTTCATCGACCTTACCTTTTGCATATGCCAATACGGATTTAACCTTATCCAATACCTCTTGGCGAGTCATTTTTAATTTATATTCCATATGAAGTTCGGAAATAGCAATGAATACATGCAAACGGCTACGTTCCGCATCTTTCAATGCATCAATCGCTTTTTGTACGTCCTTTTCATTAGCACGTGCCAACGCACAAATTGTTGCGCCTTTCACTTCGCGTGCAATCGTTTGTACTGCTTCAAAATCTCCAGGGGATGCTGCTGGGAAGCCAGCCTCGATTACGTCGATGCCGAGGCGTACTAGGCCTTTCGCAATTTCAATTTTTTCAGGAGTTTGTAAAGATACACCTGGTGTTTGTTCCCCATCACGAAGGGTTGTATCGAAGAAATATACGCGATTCTGTTCCATAATAGCCACCTTTTCTATCCTCATAAAACATAACACTTATTATATCTATCCATGGTGAAAGTTTGTAAAATCGCCAATGTCGACACCATATATAATCAGTGATTTACTAGACTTTCACAAATAAAAAAGCCCCTCAGAACAACCGTCGTTGCTCAAAGGGGCGTTATATTCATAACACGGTACCACCCTAATTGGGACTCGTTTCGGGTATAACGGAACCACCGTCGATGACTACTGACGTTCGCCACCGAAGCTCACGGGAGAGTGTCAGCGTACAACCTCTATTGCCTCGCACCAGCCGGCAACTCTCTGAAAGCAGGATTTGTAAACCTTTATACCCGTTCATCGCTTGATTTAAGATATAAGGGTATTGTACTGTATTCTATAGACTTATGTCAATTAAAATAAAATGAATATGATTTCATAAAGCTCATCGTTAGTAGTTAGTCCACTCTAAACTATCAAAATCATTCATAATGAGTTTCTTCTTCTTTACCACTTGGTTCGTTAGCTCAATGCGTTCACTAACAAATGAAATATCTGTATACCATTCCCTTAAATTAGCATACACTTCATTCTCTAAATCAATAATGATAGTTTCTATGGGATCCCACGTTTTACATTGTACAGATTCCACCATAACCATGCTACTACCTATGAAAGTAACATCTCTACCATAAATCCAAAATGGCAATACCTTATTTTTTATAGCAATAGAGTATATAGCATCCCCATGAGGTGGTTCCGTTTCATATTGCGTGCGTATTTGGTACTTTTCCATAATTTCATTACTACCATTTTCTATATATGGTAGCTTTGAAATCTTATAATTTTCTGCGTTCATATAAACTCCATTATTTTTAATATCAATCACAACAAAGAGGACTGTATATCGCTATTTGTGTAAAGAGTATTTTGCTATACTATAAGTGTTGCTAACCCTAATCTGGCAACAGAAAGGGGGTGTAGTTATTGCACAACAACTATCAATTTTGGCTAGCCGTCATGGTAAATGTAATCGCCTACTACATTTGCAAGTGGTTAGACGCTTTCCTAGCCCTTTTATTTAGCAACTAGCCCAACGCTCTAACATTAGCGTAATAATGTAAAAAATCCCTCGGAGTTGCCGCTCCGGGGGATTTTGTAGTTAATTGCACAACTATCAATTGCCTACCTATAATATACTACACCTTTAGTGTTTTTTCAATATTTTACACTGTTAATCATTTCCCTAGCCCGCTCAACAGAAACTGGCTCATTAAATAAGAACACATGATTTTGTCCTTCATGTTCCCAAGATGTTAAGTAAACAGAGTCATCTACCATTCTATAGGTCACGGTCATGCCATTTACAACCTCTGTTTTCTGAGGCACGTAATCCTTATAATCACCTGCAATATTACCAGATACTGCAGATACGCGATATTTAATATACTTTGGCATATCATCTACACGGTCAAAGTATTTTCCTTTTAAAAGCTCATGATAAGCATACACCACTTGTAGTACATCATGATCTACAACAGCCACATGTATAGCATGTAACCCTTCTACGCCATTTGGCAACTGCGGTTTAAAGTTCAAATGTTGCTTAGCTTCATATATGGTATCAAACACCTCTAGCGATTGACCTTTACGAGTACTTCTATAATCCTCATCAGTCATGCTGCAACTTCCAAGTCTATCTGGACAAGGAAACTCATTACGATCCCCATAAGGCTGGTCATAAATCGAATTACCATTAAGACGGAATCTCGTCAAATCATCTGCGGACACAAGATTAATAGAACCTATAAAAGCTAACGTAGCTAACACACATACAACCTTTTTCATGATACATTCCCCTGTAAACAAACTACATATGGTAAGTTAATTATATCACTAAAATTTAAATCAGTTATCATCACAAATCTATCACATTTGATAGTATCTATCGCAAATCATTCTACTATTCAAAATTATTGTTGGTGCTATAATGAACTCAACAAAAGGAACAGGTGCTCATATGATACTAAATGCACTATTCCAAAACTATAGTTAGTAATTATATGGAGGAAATAATCATGACACATACACAATTAACACAACTAGTTCAAGCATTATTAGATGCACCACAAAGCAATCCTAAAGTAAAAGAATTCGCTCAGTCTTGGATTGATGCAGAAGGTACTCCTAAGCAAGAAGAACTCACGAAACAACTCGTACCCGTAGCAGAACAAAATATTGCGCTTATCGACGAAACAATCGGCTTTGCAGGCTCTGAACTCGCTACACAAATCCTTGGCGAAGAAGGTGCAGCTAACCTATTACAACACGCTAAAGACATCAAAGCAGAAGGCGCAGAATTCTGTGACTGCCCTAGCTGCGTAGCAGCTAAAAATATAATTGATTTGAAAGCGGAAATTGAATAGTTTATATAAATAAAAATAGCTCCTAAGGGAACTATTTTTATTTATATTATTTGAGTTATATCTTGATATTACGTTCTATAATATCCCCCTTAGATAATATGGTTGCAGTAACATCGTATCTATTTTTTGTGATAATTATACTACACCCATAATCATATTCAAACCTTCCATTTTCTTCTGTCATTTCAGCTAATTTTTTGATATCCTCCTCCGCATTATCATTCCACCAAGGTTTTACTTCTATAACGACAAAATTGCTACTATTACATCCACGTCTATGCACGATAATATCTGGCCTTATCAACTCATTAGCCTTATTCTTTTTAGAATCAGCTAAATCCCGGTTATATTCACAGTCTACATCATACTCATCTATACATAATGATAAATAGTGCCCAATCTTATGTGAAATGGACAACTCACTTACATGATTATCAGTTTCATTAAATATTAAGTATTGATCTTTATAAAACAACATATCTAATGCAATCTTTAATGCATCATAAAAACGCCCTAAGGTATTCATAAAATATCTCCTTTTAGTGTTTGTAGATGAACTAAATATAATTCCTTTATATAACTAATTTGACCTACTAACTTACATATTCTACAAAATACTTTATCTCACAATATGTATTTATCATCGGTTCTAAAAAATTCTAATTCACAAGCAGCTATTCCTCTCTTATACTCCGTTTTCTTAATAGTTCACGTTCTTTTTTTATAGAGATATATAAACTAATATAAAACCAATATATACAGTATCCGTAAATAAAGCTCCGACTAAATACGAATACTAATTCAATCCATTCTTTATGTGTCATATTAGGAAGTAAACAGCTAAGAGAAATAAAGTGCTTTATAGGATTGATGATTTCAAATGATGAAGTATACCAATCCGGAGAAATTAAAACACCTATATGATTAAACATCGCAAGAATATAATATACGCCTCCAATAAAAGGAATATAGACTATTGATAATTGTAATAAGTCAAAACTTTGATTACTTATAAATTGACAGTATGACTCCATATGGCTTAACAACTTATAAAAATCTTCAGATAATTTCATGAAGTATTCTTTTTTATCTAATTGCTTTATTATAACTTCTAGGATATAAGCTATAAGTAGTATCAAAAATAATATTCCTGGTATGCTACATACAAAAGGGATTAGCCAATAAAGAATAAACTCAACTTTTTTTAGCAATACTTTTACTATTTGAGGTAATATAGATTCAAAATCTAATATATTTACTCCATAATAAGCATATAAGTAATCAGCAAACAAACATAACCAAAAAAGTAAAACAAAAATCTTTGTAAATAAATCAAATCGTTTTCTAACTAAATTTATCAATGCCATAATACTCCCACTCATATATACCTCCTTTTATTCATAAAATATCATACCATAATATACTATTATAATTTTACTTATAGTTAAAATCGTATAATTTATTGATTATACGTATAAAAAAGCCCCTGTATAACAGGGGCCTTCTTTATTCTCCAGCACTGACAAGCGCTTTTGTATATGGGTGTACCGCTTCTTTAAGTCGTTTTGATTCGATAGTTTCTACGATTTGTCCATCTTTCATAACGATGATTCGGTCTGTTACGGCTTGTAAAAGTCCAATATCATGGCTGACGAATACGTAGCCAAAGGGTTGTTCCCTATGGAGTTTTTGTAATAGGTCTAGCACCAGCTTTTGGTTCACCGCATCAAGGGCTGATGTAGGTTCGTCAAAGAGTACCAGTTTCGGCTTCATCAGCATGAGCCGTGCCAATACAACACGTTGCAGTTGACCACCACTGACTTCGTGAGGGTATTTATGAACCGTATTTTCTGGTAAGTCTACCCGTTGCATCCATTTACGAATATCTTCCTTTGCTGCCGCTATATCCATGAGACCATAGTTGATATACGGCTCTAAGAGAAATGCTTCCAAGTTCATCCGCGGCGGAATTACCGCCAAGGGATTTTGGAACATCATCTGCATGGAACGATATATTTCTGTATGATTTTGAATGGAATGGATTTCCTCACCAAAGAGTCGCAAGGTGCCAGATGTAGGTTTTTCTAGCATAGCAATCAGCCTAAGCAGCGTACTTTTACCAGAACCACTACCACCAGCAATACCTACCCGTTCATTCTCCGCTACAGAAAAGGATACGTTATCAACGGCGCGGACCGTATGATTGTGGTTCGTATATTGTTTACATATATTCTCGAGTTGAATCATACTACACCACTTTCATTACGGAATCTAACAAGATGCGAGTATACTCATCCTTTGGCTGGGCCATGACCTCTTCAGTGGATCCCACTTCAACGAGTTGCCCCTTATTCATAACACCGATGCTGTTGGCAATGCGCGCCGCCGCCTTGATATTATGAGTTACGATAATCACCGTTGCCCCAAGAGCCTGTGTTACCTCTTTCATAAGGTCCAATACAGAGGCTTGCACAAGCATATCTAAGGCACTAGTTGGTTCGTCAGCAAATACGATACTCGGCTTCAAAATGAGGCTCAAAGCTATTGCTAACCGTTGTTGCATGCCACCGCTCAACTGAAACGGATAGGACTGCAAGATACGCACTCCATCAGTTAAGTGAACAAGATTAAACATATCTATCACTCGACTGACCTCGTAGCTTTCACCATGAGCACGGAATAAATCTTTGAAGTGATTTTCTACGGTGCGATTTGGGTTTAGATAGGCACTGGGATTTTGAAAGATCATGGAAATCTTTGTGCCCCGCAATTGTCGCCAATCGCTATCACTCAATGTAGAAACATCGGTGCCGTTTAGCAAAATTTGGCCGCTAATGTTAGCTTGTTTCAACATGCCAAAGGCGGCACGAACTAACGTAGATTTACCAGATCCGCTTTCACCAACGATGGCAAAGACCTCACCATTGGGCACGGAGAAGGATACATCGCGTACCGCTTGCTCCGCACCGTATGAAATTGTAACCTTATCAAATACGATACAATCAGATTTATTCAATAGTAGAATCCTTTGTTAATAAGTAGTAATCGATAGGATGTACTGGTACATTTTTAACTTTTGTAGTAGATACAACCGTTGCACTTGGGTACAACAAGTAGATATCTGCTACATCATCCACTAATAATTGTTGCGCTTGTTTTGCAATATTAGAGCGTTCGTTTTGATCAAATGTTACAGACAATTGGTCGATTAACGCATCTACTTGAGGATTAGTGTAGCCGCCAACGTTTGCTTTCGCACCAGTTTTGTAGAATAAGCTGAGGAACCAGTAAGGATCGTTTGTAGACATAGTCACTACATTGCGTTCTACTAAATCGAAACCATCTGTACCAAGTGTATCTACTTCATCAGGGCTTTGTAATTTCTTAAGAGTTACAGCAATACCAGCTTTTTTCAATTCTTGTTGAATTTCTTCGTATAAGCTTGTATCTTTCCCCCAAATAGCAATAGTAACAGCTAATTCTTTACCGCCCTTTGCGTACATGCCATTTGCATTTTTAGCGTAACCAGCTTGAGTCAAGATTTGGTCAGCTTTTGCTACATCTGTCATCGGTTTATTAGCAATCGCATCATAGCCTAAGTTGGCAGATGGCGGGAATGGTGCCGCCCCTGGTGTGGAACCGTTACCAATAATTTTTGCCATGGAGTCATAGTTAATGATATGAGCAATAGCGGAACGCACAGCTTTATCATGTAATGGAGATGCTTCTGTGTGGTTTGCTTTCAACATAAACACACGAACGCCAGCAACATCTTGAATGTTGAAGCCATCTTTGAACAAGCTACGGTTAGCAGAGTCCACTTTTTGGATTACATCAACGTCTTTAGATTGTAACGCCATAGCGCGTTTGTTGTTATCTTCGATGTCTTTTACGGTTACAGTATCAAGACCTGGTTTGCCACCCCAGTAATCTGCGAAGGCTGCAAGTTCAATTGTTTCACCTTTTTTGAAAGCAGTGATTTTATAAGGGCCTGTAAGAACTGGTTTAGATGCTACGTCTTTAAGATCTGCAGTATCCATGATAACGAAAGCAGGTTCAGTCAAGCTAGATAACAAGGAACCATTAGGCTCTGTAGTTTTAATGATTAAGTTTTGACCATCTACTGTGATGGACTCGATTTTAACGGCTTTAGCGGAACGAGCACTTTGTTTCATCGTATACTCAATGGACTCTTTTACCTTTTGAGGTGTCATCGGAGTACCATTGTGGAATTTTACGTTTTCACGGATGTGGAATTTCCATGTTGTAGGGTCTACATTTTCCCAAGAATCTACCAATTGTGGGGCAAATTTCATATCCGGTGTAACAACGGCTAAGGTTTCACCTGCACCGATACGTGTCAATGTCCACGCATCCCATTCGTGAGTTGGGTCTAATGTTTCACCAAACCAATACAAACCAACATTCATATGCTTACCTTGTTTGCTGTCTTTAGCAGTATCATTGCCACAGCCAACCAAGAGAGCCACCATGCATAGCATGGACAAACATGCTAACAACCAACGTTTCATAATATCTCCTTTAAAATACATTGCCTCGTTGAGGCTTTCACCATAAAAAATCTATACACAACACGGTTAACGAGATACATCGAGGGCATCGCGCAACGCATCACCAATATAGTTAAATAAAACAACGGTAATAAAAATAGCGAGTCCCGGGTAAATTAGCAGCCACGGCGCGGTTTGTAGAAAATCGCGGGAGCTCAACAGGATCGCGCCCCACTCCGGATCCGGCGGTTGCACACCGATGCCGATGAGCGAAAAACTGGCTACCAAAATGATGGCGTCCCCTAAATGTTGAATAATAACGATCACCAACGGTGGCAATACATTCGGCAGAATATAGCGCCACAGAATTCGTAGATTTGAAGCACCTGACATACGAGCAAAGGTAATGTACTCCGCATGGCGTTCAATCTGTACGAGGCCCCTAGTGATGCGGGCGTACTCTGCCCATTTCGTAATACATAAGGAAATGATTACATTCGTTATGCTAGGTCCCATAATACCGATGAAAGCAATGGCAATCACCATGTTCGGGAATCCTAGTACCAAATCAATCAAGCGAGATAACCAACGGTCAATGCTAGGTGTAGAGAATCCTGCTAACCCACCAATAGCGATACCGATGGCCCCACTAATGCCAATGATGGTGAAAGCAATCCCTAAAGAGGCTTTACCACCGTACAGAATACGAGACCATACATCACGACCGAGTTGGTCAGTACCTAATAGATGGGTACTACTAATGTCTTGTAAGCGGTCCGCGATACTCGTCGTTTCAGGATCAAAGGGTGCTATATAAGGAGCACATAGGAAAAATACAATCCATAGAGCTGCTAATACCAACATAGCGTATAAAGTGTAAGGCTTTCGTCTATTCATAGGAGCCTCCTTTTATAGCGGCTCTTCGTTTTGGATTTAGCCAAATGCTCAATACATCGATGATGATATTAATCACGATAAACACCATAGTAATCCAGATGATATAACCTTGCATCAATACATAATCGCGAGCCATAATGCCTTGTACCATCATGTAACCAATACCTTTTATGGAGAATACCGTTTCAATAACAGCAGAGCCACCTAGCATAGCGCCCATAGTTACTCCCATCATAGGCAACAACATAAGTCCCACATGAGGGAATATGTAACGGGTGTAGACCATCCATTCTGGCAAGCCCAATGCTCGCGCCCCCTGTACAAAGGGCTGTCGCGACACTTCTAAAATAGCATTGCGCAATCGACGAATGTAGAGACCACATATCCATAAAGCAAGGGTTACCGCGGGCAATACATAGGCAGAAAAGCCATTGGTATTCGTTACCGACACTAGCTGTAATTTAACACCGAATAAGTACAGTAATAATAAACCGACCCAGAACCCAGGGATTGCTAATGCTAGGAATGTAACGAGACGAACCCCATGATCAATCCATGAGTCTTGATACTTTGCAGATAACATACCGAGCGGTATGGTTACCACTATCCCCATAACAAGAGCTAAGGATACTAGCCCCAAGGTATTAGGCAAGGCACCGCCAAGAATGGTCGCCACTGGTAAAGCATACAGAATTGACTCACCAAAGTCTCCTTGCACAATTTGACTAAGCCAACGCATATATTGTTGCCACCAAGGGTCATTGAGACCTAACTGCTCTCGTATCTGTGCAACTACAACTGGATCTGGTGTAGCCCCTACAAGATTAAACTTCATCGACACGGGATCAATAGGAGATAATTTTATCAATACAAATGTACCGATGGTAACAACAAATAAAATACCTACAATACTCGCCAAACGCTGTAGTATTAATCGATACAATACATCACCTGCCTTCTTTATCACAAAATAGCTATATTTATATTCTATCAATGTAATACTTAGATAGATATACCCATATGGGTATTTAGAATCATTATCATTATGAGAGTTTTGCATAGCAACAAAAACGGCCCCTCATATGAGGAGCCGTTCCATATAAAACCCTTACAGTGTCCATGCGAGTGCTTCACTACAGCTCGCATGCCTATCCCATTAGGCCTGGACTTTTATATTATTTTGTATGCTGTTTTGGAGCTACTGTATTAGCAACGATTGCTTTAGCCATGTCACGAGTTACAGGGCGTTCGAAGTACATCCCATGAGTTTGTCCGTCTTTTGTCCAACCTATGAGATATACCATTTTATTACCGCCTTTGAAAACAACCTTTGTGCCGTTTACTTTTTCATTAGCTGTTACACGAAAATCGTTATAATCGCCGCTGATATCTTCTTTTATTTCATTGGCTATGCGATGGACGATGCGTTTGCCTGCAGCTTGATTACGAGTAGCATCTTCACCAGCTTGGTAAACATAAACTACTTGTAATACATCCTTATCAATAGTACTTACAGATTCAATATTGTAACCTACAGGTAATACCTTAGGCATTTGAGGTGTAATGTTCATATATCTAGCCGCTTCATCTACAGTAGAAAACTCATGAAACGGACTTGGCATACCAACCATTGGCGCTTCTTGTTGCGCTACCACAGATTTAGGTTGATCTGGTTTTACATCAAGAGTACCTTGAGCACTAGCAACAGTATAAGAACCTACACATGCACAGGCAACTGCCATCAAGACAAATTTTTTAACCATGGGTATAATCTCCCTTCGCTCAACACGAAAATTATTAAAAAAACATTTATTTTGTATGTGATTTTTCCTCAACAATATTACGAATTATAGCCTTCGCTATATCTCGCGTAATGGGATGCTGAAACTCTAAAGAGTGATTCTGCCCATCTTTCATCCACGATGCAAGATAGACCTTTTTCTTACTACCTTTGAAAGTAACCTTTGTACCGTCTACACGTTCAGTTTCTATTACCTTATGAATTTTATGGTCACCACTAATATCACCAGCTAACTTAGATGAGCGATATATAATAAGTGCACCGCTAGCTTTGTTGTAATATGGCTCCGCGCCAGGTCCATAGACATAAACAACTTGTAATATATCTTTTTCTAGGGTTATAACAGATTGAATATTAAAGCCTACAGGTAACAACTTTGGCATCTGTGGTGTTATATTCATATACTCCGCTGCTTGTTGAACTGTGGTGAACACATGTACCGGACTCGGCATAATAACATTTGGTTCTGCCGCTTCAACTGATATGCCACCAATCATAGGCATAGACTCGCCTTTATTAGCCGGCGCTTCGGCACTAACAATGTTATATAAACCAATAAATGCACATACAAAAGTAGCCAATAAAAATATCTTTATCTTTAGTTCCATACAACAATCTCCGCGCAATGAATTTGATAAAATTATATTTATCAAAACTCACGCAGCAATTATACTCTAAATGATATAAAATTTCAAGTAACTATTTCTTATACACCATAAACCCAGCTGCTTGTTGATTTGCCATAATTGTGACATCAGAAATTTGCAAGCGTTTAGGTTGGTTTGTTACGTATAGCACAACGTCCGCCACATCCTCAGGTTGGATGGCATCGATGCCGGCGTAGACGGCTTTAGCTTTTTCCGCATCACCGTGAAAGCGCACTTCACTAAATGGAGTCTCTACGATGCCCGGTTGAATGGTTGTGACCTTAATATCTGTAGCAATCGTATCCATGCGAATACCATCGCTTAACATCTTAACGGCCGCCTTTGTAGCACAGTAAACAGCTCCACCAGGATATGCGTATATACCAGCGGTAGAGCCCATATTCACAATATGGCCTGCGTTTTTATCAATCATATAAGGTAATACAGCCTTTGTTACATATAAAAGACCTTTCACATTCGTATCAATCATAGTTACCGCATCATCAACAGTACTATCTTGGAATGGATCTAAGCCTTGCGCAAGACCTGCGTTATTTACAAGGACATCAACGCCACCAAACGCTTCAATTGCTGCTGAAACCTTGCTTTCAACATCCTCACGACTACGCACATCAAGCACCAAAGTCTCAACGCGCACGCCATATTCCTTAGACAAACGAGCCTGTACCTCAGCCAACACCTCAGCACGACGGCCGGAAATCAAAACATTATCGCCATACTTTGCATACGCCTCGGCAATACAAAGACCAATACCAGACGTTGCACCAGTAACAAAAACATTACGAGCCATAAATACCTCCTTATCAATCCGAACTATATCTATAGCCTAATTATACCACTTTAATATGTAATGGACTCTAGGCCGCTACGCATGCCACACTCTCCCACTCCCCAAAATGACATATTGACGCATCTGAAGGTAAAGTGCATAGAAATAAAAAAGGATTACCGTTCTAGAAGCGACTTTCCCTTTGTATAAATAATATGTCGGAGCATTTGTTTATAATACACTAATATTTGAGCTCTACAACAGCAGTAAGCCAAATAGGGATACCTATTCGAAGCCGCCTTGGGCGCTTTTCCCTTCTCTCTAAAATGACATATTGACGCATTTGAAGGCAAAACGCATAGAAATGAAAAAGGATTACCGTTCTGGAAGCGACTTAGGTCACTATGGAGTCTTTCGGAACGGTAATCCTTTGTAATCAGTTATATAGTTTTATTTCAAATGCGCCAACATATCATTTAACACTTCCATGCAATCCCCCACTATCCCATAGTTAGCGTGTTGGAAGATTTCTGCATTTGGATCGTTATTGATAGCCACGATTGTGTCAGCACCGGAGATACCGCTCACGTGTTGAATAGCACCGGAGATACCGAATGCCAAGTATAGTTTAGGACTTACAGTTTTACCCGTTTGGCCTACTTGGTATGGCAATTCAATCCAGCCCTTTTCAACGAGGGGGCGTGTAGCACCTACAACACCGCCGATAGCATCGGCAAGTTCGTAGAGCTTATCGAAGTTTTCTTTGGAACCCATGCCTCGACCGCCGGCCACGATGATATCCGCTTCTTGGATGTTGTAACCATCTTTGCTAAACGGAATGAAGTCGAGACGCTTCATGCGAATGTCTTCAGGGTTAAGGTCGAATGGTTCAATTTGAATGCGACCCCAGCTATCTGCGATGCGGTCCGGCTTTTTAAATACATTAGGACGGACAGAACCCATTTGTGGACGATGATTTGGAGAAATAATTTCAGCTAAAATATTCCCCCCCAAGGCAGGGCGTGTCCATTCTACAAGGCCTTCTGTAGTATCTACCGTCAAAATGGTACAGTCAGCTACGACACCATTTTTCATGCGACCAGACATGCGAGGTGCCAAGTCACGACCATTGTTTGTAGCGCCAATCAAAAGGATATTAGGCTTATGGTCTTCAAAGAAATCTGTCAAAACCTTTGTATAGCCATCTGTTGTATAGTATTTCAAAAGAGGACTTTCAAAAACGTGAACAATATCGGCACCATGTGCCACGAGTTCCTCCGCCTCGGATTGAACATTTTCACCAAGAAGCATAACTTGAACGAGTTGGCCCAATTCCTTAGCGATTCGACGAGCTTGACCGATAAGTTCGTACGTAACCGGATGCACTACGTCATCGATGGTATCGGCTACGACAAAGACATCTCTATATTCATCAAAATTTGTCACTCCCATTATCGATCACCTCCTTTGGAACCTTCTTCACCTTTAACAGCTGCTAAAATCTTAAACTCACTGGAGGATACACTTTCAACAGTGGCAGCCCGCTGCACAGGATCTTTTACATCTACGCCCTCATCATTGGTATCTACAGGCTCTTCAACCAGTTCTTCGCTAGGCACTAATAGATGAGAAAACTTTTCTGGCTTGATATTATAAGCTAATTCAAGAACCTTTTTAGCCCCTTCTTCCACGGATGAAAGCATTTCTACCTTGCCTCGAAGCGGCGGTTGATATACCTTACGAACGCGCGTAGGAGAGCCATTAAGCCCGATCCGGCTTTCATCAATATTAGGCATATCACGCAATGTAATATGAGAAATTTCATAACGTTTCGCGTAAATAGAGCTCCAGAGCCCTGGTTGACGAGGCTCATTGAGTTCAGCCGTAGCTGTTACCAATAGTGGTAAAGGAACTTCCACAATTTCGTAACCATTTTCATGTTCTCGTTTTACAATCGCTTTTTGAGCTGCTTGGTCTACAGATAATTCACAAGCATAGGTAGCTTGCGCCATGCCTAGTTCCTCCGCAATTTGAGGACCTACTTGCGCCGTATCCCCATCGATAGCCTGCTTGCCGCAGAAAATCATTTGGAACTCGCGATTCATGGTACGTTGAATATGACGAATGGCAGAGGCAATCGTATAGCTTGTAGCCAATGTATCAGCACCACCGAAAGCACGGTCTGTAATGAGCACCGCATCGTCTGCACCGAGGGATAAACACTCGCGAAGTGCCGCCTCGGCTTGAGGAGGCCCCATAGTGACAACGGTTACACGACTACCTTCATATTGGTCTTTTACCGCAAGAGCTGCCTCTAACGCATGCATATCGTAAGGGTTTACAATACTAGGCAGACCTGTGCGAATGAGATTATTCGTTTCCGGATCCAGCTTAATCTCAGATGTATCTGGAACCTGTTTGATACATACTAATAACTCCATACACTCACCCCTGTCTAAATTCTACGCCCTTAGCGTTACGCGGATATTTCCAAGTTTTTACGATTGTTTCACCACAGAGAACACGGCAGGTGCCGCACTCAAGACACCCAGCGAAATCAAAGGCTAAATCACCATTTTCTTGTAATGTATATAGACCGGCAGGACAGCCGTTTACGAGTTTCATTTTCTCTTCCAAGCTAAAGCCGGCGCCATCCACAATGATATGAGGAGACGTTTCATCTACATAGTATTTATTGGCGCCCAAGCGCTCTTCTAATTTCATAGGGAACGCACCCCTTTCCAAGCATCACGAATCAAGGTAACTAAACCAACGTCACTTACACTACCCATCAATTTCTTCATCATTGGGACTGCACCATCACCATTTACAGTGAATACATCGCGCATCACATGATTCACAAGAGCTGGATACTCTTTGAATATGCGAGGGTTTGATGCGAGGAAGGCAGGCATATTTTTATAAAGCTTCATATCCTTATACAACCAAGAATTCTTGATTTGACGTTCATACAATTTAGCAACGCGCTCCATGTTTTCATCGCGCAATGCTACATTAACTGCATCGGCTGCACACATGCCAGATTCGATGGCAAGATCCATACCACGAATGGTATACCCCAAGTTCATACACATACGCGCTGCATCACCGACGATAACATACCCATTACCGCCCAACTTAGGCAACGCTTTAAATCCGCCTTCTGGCACGAGATGCGCACTATGCTCCTTCAATTGGCCATTTTTTAATAATGGTGCGATTCTTGGATGATTGGTGAAAGCTATCAACATGTCATCTACAGATTTATTGGCTTTGCCGATATCTTCAAGGCCTACAACCATACCTACAGAAAGACTGTCTTTATTCGTATAAATAAAGCCACCACCCAATAGACCATCGGTCATATCGCCCAAAGTAAGCCACGCCATCCCCTCATCGCCAGATAGCATGAGGCGATTTTCAAGATCTTCTTTTTTGAGTTTATATACTTCTTTCACCCCTACAGCCATTGTTCTTGGATCTGTAGGACCTGTAAGACCAGCCTGTTCCAATAATAATGTGTTAGAACCTTCTGCGATGATAACTAGTTTTGCATATACTTCGTCATCGTGACAGCGAACCCCTATTACACGGCGACGTTTTCCTTCACCTTCGGTAATAAGCTCTGTTACCTGTACATTAGATACGAGAAGAGCACCTTTTTTCTCCGCCTCTTCTGCTAACCATTTATCAAATTTAGCACGCAATACTACGTAGGATTCTTCATTAGGTTCACCATCTTGGTAACTGTACTCGATAGTGGTCATTTCATTGCCTGTACCAATAGAAATGCGCTCTTTTGTCACCTTTCGTTCCAGCGGCGCACGGTCTCTAAAGTCCGGTACAAGACGTTCCAAAGAATGTGTGTAGATGCGTCCCCCCATCATATTCTTAGCACCTGGTGCGGTACCGCGTTCGATAAGTAAAACTTTTACCCTCTGCTCCGCTAAGCGTAATGCTGCCGCAGAACCCGCTGGCCCTGCGCCAACAACGATAACATCAAATGTTTCATTGCGATTAATTGCCATATACTCAGCTCCTTTAAATGAAAGCTTAGACTTACATAAGTTCATATAGTATATATATTTCTCTATTTAGAACCAAAATACCTTTAAAAATTATCACAGAAAGATGAATATATTCTATATTTTTCAGAAATATATTATAAAAGTCTATACATGTTGTATATATACTCATTATATATTAATACTAATGTATACTTTCTGTTCTAGATAAGTGCAATAAAATTCATCAATTCGTGAAATTTATAAGTAAGTCTAGCTTTCACGGTAAAAGTAGCGTATGATAAAAGTAGCAAAAACCCTATACGGAGCAAGACGCGTATAATACGACCGCATAATGCAAGTCCACGGTCAAGGTTAGGAACTCGTTATTTTTTAATTAAGAGGAGGCCCTATGGACCCGTTAAAAATCTTGAAAGCATTATCAAATCCGCATCGGTTAGATATTATATTGTGGCTAAAACACCCAGAGAAAGAATTCGGTGTACAAGTACACTCTAATACTCTTATCGATTTCCCTCATAGTGTGAGCGTTAAGAGTATCCAAAAGCGCTGCGGTGTATCGCAATCTTCTATTTCTACATTTATGAGCATCTTAGAGAATGCTGAACTTGTGGAATCGCGCAAAATCGACCAATATACCTATTTTCGTCGCAACGAAAAGGTTATTCACGAATTTGGCGAATGGTACAACAAAGAAGTATCCATCCAGTCTGATCACATCGACAAACTATTAGAAACGGTCATCTTAGGAGACACTTCATACCCGGCAACTGAGGAGAACTCAATGCCTAGCGAGCAACTGGCAGTCGAAATACGTACTAAGGGACCACATCATGATGAAGAAAGTAAATAAATGCCTTTCCCTACTTACCATATCTAGGGAAAAACGAAAAGAGCTATAATATTCAAAATTATAGCTCTTTTTTATGTAATACTATACCACTTATAGTATATATACAACTCATAACTAAAAAAGAGTGCCTTCCTCTTTGGGAGGGCACTCTTTACTTTTATACATTTCGTTGTGCTTCGTAAGCTCTGAATAATTTAGATAATAATTCAGGAGCCAAGCGCAATAAATCTGGGTTTTCACAGAAAGATACGCGCAACTGTGTTTTACCAGGGTTATTATCGCCATTTTTACCGCTATAGAAGCCATTGAGTGGCGCCATGAGGAGTGTATATTCCTTGCCATCATCAAGGCTTACTGCACCGTGTTCAGCACACCAAGAAGCAAATTCTACACCATCAAAGCCAGGTTTTGCAACCTTTCTCACGTCGATTACAAAGTAAATAGACGCTTCAGGGCGAGACACAATGAAGTCCGGTTCTACCTCTTTAAAGCCTTTATGGAGTTCAAAGATCATTTGACGATAATAGTCGCGTTGTTGCTCATACCAGTTGTGCAACTGTGCATAGGACTCATGCTTCAAAGCACCAAAAATATATTGGCCCAATGTATTAGCGCTAAGATTTGCCGTATATTCCGCAACAGATTTTTCATAACATAATTTATTATCTGTAATGATAGCTCCAATGCGAAGTCCGCACGCATTCCAAACCTTACTGGCCGTTTCAAGGCTGATACGGCGGCCTTCGATGCCAGGCACATCTTTATCGGTTAAGGCCCAAATGCTAGATGTTTCTTTTCCTTTTTCATAAGCCAATTCACGGTACGCTTCGTCAGAGATAATCCATAAATTATGTTTTACGCACAATTTAGTATATTCAATAAGCGTTTCTTTGCTAAACAATTGACCAGTCGGATTGTCGTAAGGAATGATGAGTAAAGCACCTGGTTTCGTATCGATAATGCGCTTCTCTACAGTCTCCACAGACGGCAATTCAAACTCACCATTTTCATTGAGCTCCCGTTCTACAGTAACCGTTTTACGACCAATGCGAAGACCTACTGCGTCATAGTTTGTATAAGAAGGGTTGAACATCAATAGAGGGCGTTCCTCTTCGCCGGCGCCACCACATACGCCAAGCATGATGATTTCCATCGCCATGGATGCCCCATCTGTTACAAGCACATCGAGGCCTGTCGTATCAAAACCTTGACTGCGCAAAATGTGGAGAAACGCTTCACGGCACTCATCAGTGCCCGTAGTTGGTACATATGGCACAATGCCATTATGGAACGGGCTATTGACACCGCCCAAATCAAACAACCTACGCTGCATGGCGGGATGCATAGGACGCATTACATTGCCAATAGAACCATTCACCAAGATAGGCGGGTTCTTACGTTCCAAGAATTTAATTTGTCCTAGGCGAATGCCAGACGGCTTCCGAGCCATCATATACGGCGATAATTCTGGTTGTTTCATTTCGATCCAACTCCTCTAAAAATCAACCTTCTCCATTGGAAGGTTTTGATAACTGTGAAAGTAACAAAACACTTACTATATAAGCAAATATACAAGTACATCACAAAACAAAAAATACGAATATATAAATATAGATAGATACATAATATTATAGAGCTTTTACTATAGAAAATCTATAGTTTTATAACATATACTTATTTACCTATACCTAATTTATCGGTTATTGAAAATAGCTCTCATGGTGCTTAGTGCGGTCTCAATATACCATCAAAAACTATAATAAAAATGAAAGAGCCCCACGAGAGGCTCTTTCACCATGATATAGATTACTTTTTGAAGCTAAACAAATAACTACGACGTAATTGTCAATTATTAGTATAGCTTTATAATCGAACCATTGCAGTAGTTATATCTATTAGATAGTCACTTCTACACCTAGACGGAAGTTGCGACCTTGACCTGGCCACCAGTCACCAGGGTTACCCCAACGAACGCTAGATTGTTCCGCATAGTATGTATCAAAGATATTATTGATACGACCAAATACAGTAACATTTTCGCGTACGCGATAGTTAGCGCTGATATCAGCCAACCAGTATGTTTTACGTGGAAATACATTATCTGCTGTACCAGGACGATTGATAATACCACGAATATCCAAATGAGCATCCCATTTAGCATCGTTGTAATCAAGGCCTGCGTTAACAGCATGTTTTGGTACATATCCATCACGGTTTGCTTTGCGAGTTGGTGTTGCATCGATATGAGTATACGTATAGCCAAGACGTGCGGACAAGTGATTAGTCAACTGTTTACGCACATCCGCATTGATGCCACGAGCTTTTTCAGTGTCAAAATTGCGATATTGACCTGTGAAGTTTGCCGGATCAGTCATAACCCAACCGATCTTATCCTTTGTACTACGGCTAAAGAAGCTGAGATTACCATTCCAAGTTTTACCGAATTTATGGTGTACACCTAAATCAAATTCATGACCTGTTTCAGGTTTCAAGTTGCGGTTGCCATTGAAACCATCAAATAATTGGTATGGTGTAGGTGCCAAGAAGTACTCTTTATACGCAGCATACACATTTGTCTTCTCATTTACATCATAGCCAAGGCTGATGGATGGAGATGTATGTGTACCGAAAGCAGAATGATGGTCTACACGGATACCAGGCGTTACAGTCCACTTAGGAGCGAATTTCCATTCATCTTGAATGAAGTAAGACGCATTCGTAAGCTTCACGCCACCCATGTTAACCACTTTATCTTGACGCCAGTCGAAGCCGCCTACTACAGTATGGTCTTTCGCTTTATACGTAATTTGATCCCCAATACCACGAGTCTTCACATCTGTTAAGTACCCATCGTATGTTGTTTTATAGTGATTGTTCATCAAGTATAATTGATGGCTCCAACGATTGCTGATTTTGTTGTTCCAAATAGCGCGTAAGGAGTCATTTGCTTCATTACCATAACGAATGTGATTAAGGGCACCCAAATGGTCGGAGTACATTACATCACCACGATATGTGTCGTAAGATATTTTTACATCGTTCTTATCATTGATTGTATTGCCCACCATGAAGGATGCAGTATGGCTGTTGCCATGTTGAGGAATGCGCACGCCATGACCATCTTTGTAGGAGCCAATGATATCTTTTTGTACGCCTACACGCCAGTACCAATCTTTTTTGCTACCTTCGTTTGTAATAGCGTATTGTTCTAAATCATTGCTGCCTCCCATCACACGAAGTTTAGTTTGTACCACTTGCTCAGGTTTTGCAGTGATTACGTTTACTACACCACCGATGGCACCGGAACCATACAATGTAGAGCCTGCACCACGTTGGACTTCAATACGGTCAATGCTAGACATATCTTTCAAAATAGTCATCGGCGGATTCACACCTGCTGCGCCCATATTGATGCCATCTACCAAATACAATACTTGGTCAGACCCATTGATGCGGAATGCATTGGAGTTCGTGTAACCTACGCCACCACCATACGTATTAATATCTACGCCCGGTACGATGTTCAAGGCTTCGTTCATATTCGTAGCATGGCGCTCACGAATATCGTCACCTGTTACTACGCCTACACTTGCTGGCACTTCTGAAAGTTGTTGTTCACTACGAGTTGCGGTAACAACAATGGTATGCGCTTCTTTCGCATCACCAGCTTCAACAGCTAATACATTAGGAGCACTTAAAGTGCTACCAAATACGAGGGCTAATCCTACGTACATGGATAATCGTTGCATTCTTGATACTTTCATAAAAACCTCCACACACACTAAATTACTTGCTATATATATTTTGTGCCATAGAAACCATTGCGCGGGTCATAAATTGGGAATAAGTCATGACCTGCGATGAATCTACGAAGAACACACGGCGATTGGCGATGGCCTTAACCCCTTGCAAAGCAGGATCAGAATAGAGTTGTTCTGCCGTTGCTGGCGTAGTACCATCAGAAGTATAGGCCACCGATGGGATGATAATAATATCCGGATTCGCTTTAATTAAATCCTCTCGCGTCCCATTATCAAAAGGTCCTAAGCCTAATTGAGCCGCCGCATTGGTAACCTTCAGATATTTAGTCATATCATCAAAGGTTGATCCCTTGCCGCCGGTTAAACCAAATTGCGTATAAAATGCCACTAAAGGGCGTTCACCGGTATGTTTATTTGCTAATTCTTCGACAGTTCTCAAATCTGCATCCATACTAGCAATCATCTTTTCATCAGAAGCATGTAAAAGTCCAGCAATTTCATGGATAACTGCTTTTGCTTCCTCTACCGTAGTCGGAGTCTTATAGACGTAAACAGGAATTTGCATATTTCGCATTTCCCCAATCGCATCTGGAGACATCCAGTTTGGAACTAACACTAAATCAGGTTGTACAGATAGCATGGATTCAGCAGTTGCTTTCACATGTTTCTCAACCTTGGCAGACTCGTCAGGCACATTGTTAGGTACCGTGCCAACAGCTGCCACTCGGCTCGGATCAACCAAAGATAACACGATATCCTCTGTGCTCGCAGCGACGGGAACGATGCGCTTCGGCTCGTTAGGCACCGTAACGGCTACCCCTGTACCATCCGTAACTTGATGTGTGGTGCCCGTAGTCCCCGTCTGCGTAGGACCACAGCCGACCACCAGAAGTACCATCATTAATATGGTACATATAATAGATATTCTTTGTTTCATATTAACGACCTTCTATAACACCTTCCATTGAAATATATAGAGACTGCAATTCCTCTAGCATATCTGGAGCTGCATCCCAATAGCCACGTTGAGCGGCTTCTAACAAAATTTCTGCAATGCGCTGTAAGGCCCAAGGGTTTACATTGCGCATCCAGTCTTGCACCACTTTGTCTAAGGCATATTTGTTAGCATACCCCTCATAAACCCAGTTAGGCACCACATCACTGGTAACATCCCAGCCAAAACTATGAGAAACCACATTAGACATATCCGATGCCCCTTTATAGCCATGGTTCATCATGGCCTGAATGAATTTCGGATTCTGCGTTTCCCCTTGTACAACACGGCGAAACTCATCCGATAAGGACCGCATCACGACGCGGCTGCGATCTGTACTATCCCCCACATAGGCACGAGGGGCACTACCTTTTGCATTTCGCACCGCCGCAATGAGACCACCATGATAGCTGTAATAATCATCAGCACTCAAAATGTGCGTTTCCCGATTATCTTCGTTCTTAATGGTTACATCCATCGTAGTTAATCGCCGTTGGAATAGCCTCATATCCTGAGGAATGTCCTCATGCAGGTGAAAGCTACTCCACTTGCTGTAAACTTGTGCAATGTCGCTTAAGGACTCCCAATTTTTCCCTTCAATCAGGGCACCCACACCCGTGCCATAGGCTTGTGGTGGGTCGCCAAAGATACGAAGGCGCGCCTTTTTAGTGGCTAGCATAGGATCTTCACCTTGTTCAACAAGCCAATCCACATCATCATGAATATGCTTTTTCACGTAGTTGTCTTCCAAGGACTCATCTAATTCTGCTACCATTTCAACGGCCTTGTCGAGCCAACTAATGGCAGTAGGCATCATATCTCGAATAAGACCACTGATGCGGCCCATCACGTCGATACGAGGGCGTTGTAATTCATCTAGCGAAATGACCTCGAGACCTGAAATACGACCGTTAGATTGCCATTTAGGACGAACCCCCAACAAGTAGAGGAATTCACCTAAACACTGACCATGACTTCTAGAATTGCTACTAGCCCATAAGATAATCCCTATCGTCTCGGGATAGCGCTGTTCATTTAAAATATAATCAGCCATAACTTGATCTGCAAGCTCTATACCTAATTGGTAGGCTATCTTTGTCGGCAAGGCTCTTTCATCTAAACCATAAAAGTTACGACCCGTAGGTAATACATCGACTTGACCACTCGATGGGGCTCCACCGGGACCAGGTTCGACATAGGTTCCTTGTAACGCTTTAGAGATAGAGCTGAGCTCATTTTGGGTTTGACCTAATTTAGGTATATACTCACGAACTATGGCATCTACCAAAGGCTCTAAACTTTGAGGCGCCTTATAATCTGGTTTATGTATAATATTAGACACAAACGCTCGTAATTCCTGCCAAATTCTATCGATAATCACACTATTACGAATTCCGTCATCATTGATTTCGCCAGCATGTTCCTCTAGATACGACCAATCATGCCCTAACTCAGCGGCTAGCGTTTCAAGACCTGATGCAATATCTCCTTGAGGGGTCCGTATGATAGCGGTAATAAATTCTTCTAAATCTGTCCCCTCAGGGCCTTGACCCAATATATGTAAACCATTGCGCATTTGCATATGTTTCAAATCGCTTAGCTTTTCGTGAACTTCTGTAATTATATCGTCCACCACCATAGTAGGTCCCTTTTCTTCATCGATAAGATGACAGGCCAGGGCCTTTTCGCGAATCACTTCGCCTATGTCAGCTACACTCTCAGGATGCTCCTGTTCAAAATGACTATGCTCATCTAGTAAAGCTTCTAGCTCTTCAAATTCATCGTAGAGCCCCGCCGTCGTCATCGGTGGCGACAAGTGGCCCACTAAACAGGCTGAACTACGCCGCTTAGCCTGTATGCCTTCTCCAATGATGGTTGTCCAGTACGGGTAAATATTTGGCAAACTAGAGATGCCGATTTCAGGATAACAGCTAGCACTGAGACCAGCCCCCTTACCTGGTAGCCATTCTAAGGAGCCATGTGTGCCTACATGAATAACCGCATCCGCTTCAAAGACATTCCGAACCCAGTGGTAGAACGCCAAATATTGATGCGGTGGAGGTAAGCAAGGATCGTGATAAATAGCAGATACATTCTCTCCGAAGCCGCGCGGTGGTTGCACCGTAATCCACAGATTGCCATTTGAAAAACCTGGAATGATGACTTCATCATCGTAGACAAATACATCTCCTGGGGCCTCCCCCCAAGATGTAACCATAGCTTGTTGCGTATCTGCTGGCAGTGTTTCAAAGTATGCTTTGTAATCCTTACTGCTCAAGCGACCTTCAGCCGAAGCTAGCAACTCATCGGTAAGCATGGAGCGGTCGTTTGTCATGTGGGATGTAACAATGTCCATTAAATCTGCACTCGTATCAGGCACAGAATCTATCGTATAACCTTCCTCTTTCATCTGTTCTAATAATCGTAGCACCGACTCAGGCGTATCAAGGCCTGCTGCAGAACCAATATTAGAATTCTTAGGCGGATAGTTGTGTAAAACAATGGTTATCTTTCGCTCAGATACAGGAATATACCGCAACTTAGACCATTTAATAGCTCGCTGAACGACGGCCGCAATGCGCTCTTTCACAGGTAAATACACATAGTGACCACGCTCATCAAAGGTCTGACAAGCCACTACACCGCCTTGAATAACGCCATCTAACTCAGGCTGTGATATGGATAAATTCACATCTAACGGCGTAACTCCTTGTGGATTCTCAGCCCAGGATTTCTCATCCATGTATATGGTATACCCCTGAACGATAGGTACGTCCTGTAATTTTAACTCCTCCAAGGTTTGAGCCCCTAAGGACTGGAAGGAGAATTTACAAGTATTGATAAGCACGTCAAAGGGGAATATATCCTTCCCAAAAAGATGGTTCATGGACAATTTCATATTCGGAATGCCTACGCGAGGATTCGAACCGTATTGCCCATAAAAAATAATCGGATTGTACTGATATTTATAAATTTCTTCAAATAAGGCCTGTTGATAATAAATATCCCCCATAATCCACTCGTCACGGTAAAAGTACACCGCAATGGACGGCCAATCAGGGTTTCCTTCGGCATCCATAAACTCATCATAGGTCTCGTAGATATTGCCTGCTCGCCCCATAATGGCTTGCCACGGAATTCGGTCAGGTTCTTCCCATTCAGAAATTGGTTTTGTACTGAAAGCACCGTTAATGAGCCGCACATAGTTCATGATGCCACTAGTACGACGATAACTTTCAAGACGAATCCGTTTATCCTCATCTATATTACGATACAGAATATCCGTTTTCTTAGGTTCTACCACATCGATCCAGTATTTTGGATGATGCGCATATAGCCATCGTTCAAGGCGTTCTAAGAATGGCGAGTCTAAGCCAACCCCCATGTTTGTTACGAGTACTACATCGGCAGCACGAAGGCGACTTTCAAAATCACCGTCCCAGAGAGGAGGCTTTTTCATATTGCAAATATCCACCTCGCCTTGTATCAATTCAGGGTAGGTAGCAACGGCCTTTTCTATATATTGGATTTGTTTTCCTAAGTTAGAAATATACATGAGTCGACTCATGATCTACCTCCGAGACACTCGCAAAATACGATCTGCCGTAATAGTATCCATGGCATAATAACTGCCATTCATCAATTTACATAATTCCTTAGCCAATCCAAGTTTGATAAAGCCCGTTTCCGTATCGATAACAATACAATCTACAGGCAAAGTACCAAGGATACGAGCCCATTGCTTGGACTCGGCTACAGGGTCTTCAGAATCACCCGACGTAGCTCGACCATCGGTGATACATATAATCTGAATTCGTTCCGCCCGATGGGCACGTAACAATCTATCGCACAGGGTATAGGCCATCCGTAAACCGTGAGCTAACGGCGTTTTACCGCCTGTAGGCATAGAGGTTAACAATCGCTCTGCTCGCTCAACGCTGCGCGTGAAAGGCAATAACACCTCTGCCGACTCCTTGCGGAACGCAATGAGCCCTACCGAATCACGGTGGATATAAGAATCTCGCAAGAGACTTAGAATAGCCGCTTTTGTGGCCTCCATGCGATGACGCGCCGCCATAGATCCACTGGCATCTACCACGAAAAGTTGATATGCACCAATGCGCTTTTCACGGGCTTTTCGGCGATAATCCTGAGGTTTTATCACTATAGCTAATCCCTTGCCGCCTTGATGCTTTAATTGCTGGGACTGAGTAGATAGTTTTTCTTGTTCCGTTTTAGTAGCAGCCCGCAATCGTTGGTAGGGTGCTGCTGCACGCAACGTATCTACTAGCGCCAAGTCCTCTAAGGCATGTTCATCTTGGTAAGCTCGAATCATACGCCCTCTCGTGTCCTTTGTTTTGGTCATGAGGCGACGGCCGGAGCCCTTGCGATACTGACGGTCTACTGTTTTAGAGGATTCTAGTTTCCATTGGAATAATTGGTTAGCTATACGGGCAACCGTATCGGGCAAACATAAAGAGGACAAGCGTTGTGAGTCGTCTCCACCTACGTTCATAGCTTCGGAATCACAGGATTCCTTCTGTGTAGCATCTAAGTCGTTAGATTGATTAGAACCATCAGCTTCACTTGAATCGTCTTGCTGAGAAGATGCATCTTCTGCACTATTCATAGCAGAATGAGTGTCCCCATCATTAGCGTTTGAATCCTTAGGAGCTGCTTCATTGCCCATAGAATCGTTTTGGTCCGCTTCATATTGTGCATCTTCATCAGCTTGGTCCGATGCATGTTCGGCCCTATTTTCTAGTTGATTTCTATCCGTTTTACTATTTCCATTCTCCCCTTGTGAAGGCTGTGATGTGGTTGTGTCATCACGCTTCATCCGATGAGGCAGTACATAAAGAGCACCCCGCTCTGCATGAATGGGCTTACAGTAAGAAACACCATCAAGAAGCGCCAGTGATTTCATAACTTGGAGCAATACAAACTCTGCACCGTAACCTACAGTACGAGCTTGGAGTGCATAGGAAATGGCTAATGAAATCATTGCATCAGGAACGGCAATCGATGAAATCCGCTTATGATCGATTAAACTGACTACATCCTTAAATGAGTGCTCTTCTGTTGAAGGTAACACAGTATCTGCACAAGAAATTACATCTCGAGTTTGTTGTAATACCGCCATCCTAGACTCCAATGAAGCTGGTTCCATAGATACGTGTACATCTACGAGTTCCCATTCCGCATCAGTTAAGGCTCTATCCTCATGGTTTATGGTCATAATCAACAAGATTTGGCGGCGTTTTGCCTCTGTTAATAAGGCATGACGCACTTCTGGGGATACCACATGACCATCATCGATGAGCCAGCATCGAGTATTATCGTCATCTAATAGACTAGAGGCCATGATCATCTTACCTTGCTCGAGAGAGGCTTCAAAATCGATGCTTTCTTGAAGTTGTGAGTTATCTATATAAACCGGTATAACACGATAGGGAATATGCCATGTATCGAGGCACTGACGAACCATAAAGCTTTTACCGACACCAGTTCCCCCAGAAATGACAATGCTATGTATCTGGTCGTTTACAAGGCCTATTTTGAGAGCCTCTTGTACAGATGTTTCCATAGCTAGCCCTCGATTACCGCAGATACTGCTGTATCGATGCGGTCTTCGTCGTGACCTTGTTCTTCAAAAGGCAATCTCCGCATGCGATGTTTTAACGTCAATCTTGCGGCCACCTTAATGTCGTCATCTATGATTTGTGAGCGACCGTGAAAGGCTGCATGAGCGCGAGCGGTGTGCATCATCGTAATATCTGAACGATGGCCATCAACGCCAACGCCGATACTAATGCTTGCTATCTTAAGCAAACTATCATCGGAGGGAATAATGGTTGGCAATAATTTGCGAGCTTGTAGCAAGCGCTCATGTAATGCTTGCTCCGATTCCTCATAAGACGCTATAAACGCTTCTGGAGCATCGCCAAATGCAAGACGTCGCTTAATCACCTCCATCCGCTGGGCTGGATCCTGTTCACCATAGACCATGACGGACAACCCAAAGCGATCTAATAGCTGAGGTCTTAGGTCCCCCTCTTCAGGGTTCATAGTTCCGACGAGGATGAAGCGAGATGGATGAGAATGGCTTACCCCTTCTCGCTCTACCGTATTTACCCCCATAGCGGCCACGTCTAGCAAAATATCTACAATATGGTCATCTAATAGATTCACCTCATCTACATAGAGAATATTTTGATGTGCTGCGTGTAAAATCCCCGGTTCAAAAGCTTTTACCCCCTCTTGCAATGCCTTTTCTAAATTAATAGACCCTACAACGCGGTCTTCCGTAGCATTTATAGGTAATTCTACTACGGTCATCGCATCAGTCCCTGTTTCCATCGGAGGTAACAGGCTTGGCAATGCACGTACAGCCGTAGACTTTGCAGTGCCCTTTTCGCCCTCAATTAACACACCGCCAATGGACGGATTGATGGCATTTAGCAAAAGAGCCAATTTCATTTCATCTTGACCAACAATAGCAGTAAATGGATATAACATAAGCCTGACCTCGCTAGGAATAGCAATACAAATATATCAAGATAAACAGGAAATTTACTGACCTATACATAGGCACTTATATGTCTATTTCAGTTGAGGGTCAATTGACATCTCTCCACTAGTCTCTGTTTGTTTATAATCCTCAATATCCGTAGTTCCTTTTGGGAACACAAAGATACGTTGTTGTTTGAAATATGGATCGTCGTAAACTGCTGCAGACAAGTGGAAGGCAGCTTTTAAATTATCTGCAGTGAGCACATCTCGAGGTGCACCTACATCAACGATGTGACCATCACTAACTAAGACGAGTTTAGTGCAATATTTTGCGGCTAATTCTAAGTCATGAACGACAATTAAAATCGTTTTACCTTCGTCACATAATCTGCGACCCTCATGAAAGATATCGTCAGCATATACTAGATCGAGGGCAGCCGTCGGCTCATCTAGTAATAGGACCTCTGTTTGTTGTGCCAAAGCCTTTGCTAAGAATACCCGTTGACGCTCACCGCCACTCAAAGATTGTACAGAACGATTCCGCAGATGATAAACGCCTACCTCTTTCATAGCCTGTTCAACGATAACCTTATCTTCAGGGCCTTCTTGTTCCCACCATTTTAAATAAGGATAACGAGCGGTCATCACAATATCGATGGCTTCATAATCGAAGGAAACATTTACAGACTGTTGCATATACGCCACATGATGAGCGATTTCTTTATCGCTCAAAGAAGAGATGCTTTTACCATCCCACAAAACATCTCCACCAGATGTAGGATAAAGGCCACGCAATGCTTTTAACAACGTTGTTTTACCAGAGCCATTAGGGCCGATAATGCCTACGAACTCGCCCCGGTCAATAGCAAAGGATGCCTCTTTCACAATGGTTGTGTCTCCTAATGTGACAGATAGAGATTGAACATCTAGTTTCATTAGGCCCCTCCTTTACGACGCAAGCGATGAAGTAAATATAGAAAATATGGTGCCCCTAATAGAGCCGTCATGATACCTACGCGAATCTCAACTGGCTGAGCAATAACGCGACCTAATGTATCACAGAATACGAGGAATAATGCGCCTCCAACGGCCGCCATAGGCAATAGTATTCGATGATCTGGCCCTACTAAGATACGCACAATATGTGGTACCACAAGACCTACAAAGCCAATGGAACCACTGACGCACACCGCAGTAGCAGTAACGACAGATGCCAAAAACAGGAATAGCATGCGATACACCATAACAGGCAAACCCAAGGCACGCGCCTCTGTATCGCCGAGAACGAGTACATTCAGGTGACGACCGAGCATCATTAATATAACGCTGCCAGTCATGATAGGTCCTACAGCAAGCAGAACATGGTCCCATCGACGATAATCGAGGCCACCTACCATCCAGAATAGGAATTCACGCAAACGGTATTCATTAATCATCGTCAAGATACCCGATGTAAAAGCACCGAGCAGCATACTAACAGCAACCCCTGCTAGCAATAATGTGGTCGTATCGAGCTTGTTATTGCGCCATGTTAAGAGAATCGTAATCCCTACGGATACAAAGGCTCCGACAAAGGCAAAAGCAGGCATGTAAAACATACCGAGAGATGTCACGCCAAGAGCAATGGCAATAACGGCGCCGAGAGACGCCCCTGCGGATACGCCCATAATACCTGGATCCGCCAAAGGGTTTGAGAAAACGCCTTGCATAACGGCGCCAGCGATTGCCAAGGCACCGCCTACGAGTAGTCCAATGATGAGGCGCGGCATGCGGATAAACCACAGTACCGCCTCTTGTTCAGCCGTAATAGGCTCCGTAAAACTCACAGGTATGCCCATGCCATTTAAAATACTTTGCACACCCCCTCCAATAGGAATCATAATGGTCCCTACATGGAGCGCCAATAAGCTCACGATACATAGCAATACCCCAATCAAAGTTATCGCCATGATGCGTTGTGTCTGTTTAGTCATGAGAATTCCTTTCTAATTGAGGATACACAGTATACATAATGGCTAGCATCGCTTCCCCAATATGCTGATTCATAGTATATAAGTACGCTGCCGGTAAAGGCTTAACACGATTTTCCTTGATAGCCGGCAGATTTTGAAAGGCCGGATTTTTTAAATATCGATCCGCCAAATTCTTGTCCATTCCCTTATAGGATGGAATAAAAATGTAGTCTGGATTCATGGCTAGCACTCTCTCCTCCCCAAAGGGTATGTGCGGTGGTAAGCCAATCCGATCAGGTGCATTATAGATACTCATATAGTGACACATATCATCAAAAAGGCTTCCTGTTCCCGTATATCCGTCCATAGATGATACAAAGAGAACCGTCTTACGCTGCTCAATTGGAATAGATTCTGCTAGGTGCTTTATTTCATCTATTTCACGATGAATCTTCCGAATGTAAAAGCTACCCTTTTCATCTTCGCCGATAATATGAGCAATATCCATCACATTCTGAATCACTCCGTCCACCGTAGAAGGGGTAGGTACCACAACAGTGGCTATACCCATGTGCCGTAAACCATAGATAACATCAGCCGATATATAATCTGGCGCTATAACGAGATCCGGTTTCAAGGCTATGATTTTCTCCAAAGGATACGAACTCAACACTGGTTTTACCAGCTTTGCGCGCTTCGCCTCTAGCGAATATTCCTCATAGGTAGACAATTTATTAATGCCTGCTAAACGTTCTGGTTCTATAAGTCCTAATAAAATTGTGTCGACCGCAGAAGACAGTGATAAAATCCGTTTTGGATGCTCTGGAACAGCAACTTGAACGCCATCATGACTGTCAACATAACGAGTATATGGCGTTACATTTGCCTCCGATTGAGGTCCACAACCCGCTATACATACACAAAGGAGTATCATCAAACATATGAAAAATCCAATTTTCTTGTTCATGATGATACTCCTTGTATAGTTCTAATTAGTGATTACATAAAGACTAGAATTTTTGAGTATAGCTAAGTTGGTAATTAAATGGTTCATCCCAGTATTCCCAGTCGCCGTTGGAAATAACATTATGACGGTTTAACAAGTTACGTGCATCTAGCCGCAAGGATGAGTTTTCATTGAACTGATAGCCTACGTATGCATTCCAAGCTATAAGATTTGGGTTTGTACCGCCATCGCGGTTCTTCATCCGTTTTGTGACAAAGTTGATGCTAGTACCTGCAGTCCAGGTTGAGCTATTGTAATGGATACCCCCTGTAAATTGCAATTTAGGGTTAGCTTGTTTCCAATAGGTCTTATCGATTTCTCGTTGTTTTGGATTAGAATACGATGCACCCACAGTCATTTTTAAGTGATCTGTTAATTTACGACCATATTGGGCTTCGATACCGACATTTCTATAGCGACCACCATTTACGCGAATCGTGTTTTTACCATTGCTATCCGGTTTCCAAGAGAAGAAGTTTTTAAAGTCCATATAGAAGAGCGCTACTTTCCAGCTATCTTTGTTAGTAATGTGTTTATAGCCTAATTCGTAATTCCAACCTTCTTCAGGTTTCAAATTACGTCCACTAACAGAGGCATAGCCTTTATTAATTTTCTTGAAAGTATCGCTTAAGTTCGGCATTCTAAAGGCTTTACCAACATTTATGTACATGGATGATTCCTTGTTAATACGATGTTGTAATTGGAACTGAGGAATTAATACGCGTTGATTTTTCACAGGGTCTTTAATATCCGAATAACGCAAGCCTAAAATACTAGTCCATTTAGGATTGATTTGATAGGAGTATGTACCATAAATGGCATAACTATTGCGATGTGGATTTCCATAGTATGGACCAGATTTAGTGCGATATGTTTCTCGTTTACCAAGTACACCTGCAATGAAATAGTCCTTGCCACCGCGGAAGTCCCATTCATGTTGCACATCGAAACCATATTGTCGAGCAATATAGTTGTTATCACTCAACGTATATGTCTTTTTGCTATGTATGCGACTTTTACCATACAAATCTCTATCATTGTAGAAGATTGTACCTGTAGTATTGCCATCTTTATAAACTAAAGACGCATTATTTTTAGTATCTTTATAAGCATATGTTGTAGAGTGAAGCTTTTGCTTAATAGGATTCGTTTCTGTACTCAACTGTCCAAAAGAAGAATTACCTTCAAAGCGACTAAAGTTCAAAGTCAACTTATCATTTAATTTGCCGCTCATAAATACACCTAAGGAATTCCCTTTGTTACGAGCTGTATAATATTCATAGCCTCTAGCATAAGCACCGATATCGGAGCGGATAGGGGTTTCTGGATCTTGAGCACCAAAGAAGTTACGTTCCACACCAATTAAGAAGCGAGGCGTGCCATAGTTAATTTTATAAGTTTGGCGACCCATATTACCAAAACCTACCGTAGCAGAGCCCCCTTCTTTACTTGGAGTCTTAGTAATTACATTGATAACACCACTCATAGCATCAGCGCCATATAAAGCAGAGGCTGCACCTTTTAATACTTCAATGCGTTCAATAGAGCTAGTCGGAATAGAACTAAGGCCGCCCTTGCCATTGAGGTTCATCGGTACTCCATTCATGAGAATCAAGGATCCCCGTTCAAGGCCACGGATATTCACACGGCTATCCATAGCCCCATATTCAAGACCGGATGCACCATAGGAAAAAGACGTAATGCCTGGTACCATATTAACTGCATCAAATGCATTTTTAGCACCGCTATTAGCTAAGTCCTTTTGAGTAATAACATCCATCGCAGCCGGCGTATCTAAATCTAAAAGAGCCATGCGATTTGCTGTTACATTAATAGTATGGATTTCAGATACTCCATTAGTTTCACTCGATGCAGCTATAGTGGGAGTCTTATCAGCACTTACCTCTGCTGCATATCCATTCACAGACAATCCTATCAATGCTAAACCCACAAGTATAGATATACGCTGCTTAATTTGTTGTCTCATACCAAATGCCTCACTTAACACATATATACATTCACACAATTATATAAACTACATATTTGTATTATTACACATTTATTTGGTCCGCACAAAACCCATACCCCTACCGCTACTGCATTCTCGGGGGATTGTATCGTTAATACATATTAAAATTTTTGTGTATAACTTAATTCATAATTGAATGGTGCATCCCAGTATTCATAATCTCCATTGGATACCACATTATGACGATTCAAAAGATTGCGTGCATCGAGGCGTAATGTAGCATCTTTGTTAAAGTGATACCCAACGTAAGCATTCCAAAGAGCAATGTTAGGATTCAAGCCGCCATCACGATTGCGCAAACGTTTGGTAACAAAGCTAAAGGATGTACCAGCTTCCCAGGTTGGGCTTTTATAATGAATGCCGGTTGTAAACTGTAACTTAGGAGCCGCTTGTTTCCAATAGGTTTCATTCATTTCCTTTTGTTTTGGATTAGAATAAGAACCACTTACACTCATTTTGAGTCGATCTGACAAATGTCTACTATACTCAGCTTCAATCCCAACATTGTGGAATTTACCACCGTTTACGCGAACGGTTGGGCGACCATTTACATCAGGTTGCCATTGGAAGAAGTTCTTGAAGTCCATATAGAACACGTCCACCTTCCAGCTATCCTTCTTATTAAGACGTTTATAACCTAATTCATAGTTCCAACCCTCTTCAGGCTTAAGATTTTTACCACTTACTGCTGTGTATTGGCGGTTCACGCTACGGAATGAATCACTCAAGCTAGGCATCGTGTAAGCTTTCCCTATATTTAAGTACATGGAGGAAGCTTTATTGATGGTGTGCAACAATTGGAACTGAGGCGTTAACACATGTTGGTCCTTAATAGGATCACTAATGGCTGTATAACGCAAGCCCAAAATGGCAGTCCATTTGGGATTGATTTCACGAGAATAGCTACTGTACACCGCATAGGTATTACGATGAGGCCGTGTATACACAGGGGCATGTGTGGCACGATAGGTTTCTTGCTTACCTGTAACACCGGCAATCAAATAATCCTTACCGCCTCTAAAGTCCCATTCATGTTGTACATCTATACCATATTGACGAGCTACATAACTGGTTTCGGTCGGCTTGAACTGTTTAGCACTATGAACACGGCTTTCACCACGCATAGTACGGTCGTTATAAAACAATGTTCCCGTCGTATTATCATCTTTATAAATCAAAGATGCATTATTGCGGTCATCCTTGTAATGATATGTCGTAGAATGACGAGCCTGTCTCACAGGATTTCTTTCTGTACTAATCAAACCAAAGGAGGAACGGCTTTCAGCGCGAGTATAATTTAAGGTTATCTTATCTGAAAGCTTACCGCTCATGAACACACCTAAGGAATTACCTTTATTGCGCGTAGTGTAGTAATCATAACCCTTGCGGCCTGTATAGTCATACCGCACCGGTGTAGATGGATCTTGAGTCCCCCAGTATTTTCTATCGATACCAACGAGGAATCGATCAGTACCATAAGAAATATCAAATCTCTTGGAGCCTCGATTACCTACAGCTACCGTAGCAGAACCGCCCTCTTTTGACGGCGTTTTTGTAATAATATTTATAACGCCACCTAAAGCTTCTGCGCCATATAAGGTAGAGGCCGCCCCCTTTACAACTTCGATGCGCTCAATGGCACTGGTAGGTATAGAGCCAATTCCGCTCTTACCATTTAAGTTCATAGGTACACCGTTTACAAGAACAAGTGCACCGCGATCGAGACCACGAATATTCGTACGGCTATCCATGCCACCAAAATCTGCGCCAGACGCACTAAAGGAGTTAATGGTTACACCCGGTACATTAGCGACCGCATCAAAAGCCGTCTTAGCACCGCTATTTTGTATATCCTCTTGGGTAATAACAGAAGTCGATACTGGTGTATCTAAATCTAATAACGATGTACGATTAGCGGTAACATTTATGGTAACTTCTTCCTCATTATTGTTCATTGTTACATCTGCAGCATAACTATTAATTGACATAGTAGTTAATGCCATAAGCACTGCTACATAGACTTGTTTATTCATTCGTTTCATCATCCACGCCTCTTTTTTCAATTATTCCATATTATATATAATATTTAATCGTCCATTTGGTAATGTTTGTACCGTGGCGGACACGCCGTAAATGTGGCAAATGGTATCCTCTGTCAATACTTCATGAGGGGTACCTGTACACACTACTGAACCGTCTTTTAACGCAATGAGACGATCACAATAGATGGCTGCTAGATTCAAATCGTGAATAGCAGCCACTACGGTTGCATCAAGGCGTTTTACAATTGTCATCAGTTCCAGCTGATACTTAATATCTAGATGGTTTGTCGGCTCGTCTAACACTAGGCATTCTGTGCGTTGTGCCAAGGCACGCGCTAAGATAACGCGCTGCTGCTCACCACCAGATAAGGTATTAAAATTGCGACTTTCAAAATCACTAAGCCCTACTTGAGCTAATGCATGTCGGGCGATTTCATAGTCATCAATTTGATCTCTATCGAGTAGCCCTTTATAAGGGGAACGGCCCATGAGAACCATTTCAAGGACGGAAAAATCAAAGTTAACCGTACTATGCTGTGCCACTACAGCCATTTTTAAGGCTGTATCGCGATGACTTAAGGAACTCATTTCAGTGCCATCAAAGAAAATCTTCCCATGATTAGGCTGAAGCACGCGGTATAAGCATTTCAAGAACGTACTTTTACCACTACCATTAGGACCAATAATGCCAACGAATTCCTTATTTCGTATATCTAGGGAAATATCCTGAAGAATCGTTTTAGAACCAAATGAGACTTGGATATTATCTGTTTGAATATTCATTATTCCCCTCCAAATCCGTAGTTCTTACGCACCAACATGTATACAAAGGTTGGTGCCCCAATGAGAGAAATGAGAATGCCGATTGGCAATTCTGCGTGAGGAATAATACATCGGCACAAGCCATCAGCAATGACGAGGAAAATACTGCCCCCTAATGCGCTGAACGGAATCAAAGTCCAGTGATTCGTTCCGATTGTCATGCGCACGAGGTGAGGAATCAAGAGGCCTACAAAGCCAATCATGCCCGCCGCGTACACTACAAAACCGATGATAAGAGAGCTAATAATCAAATAGACTTGGCGGTACGTATGTAAGTCGCGCCCTAAAGTTATGGCCACCTCATCACCAAGGAGCATCATGTTTAAAATTCTGCTTTGAGACCAGAAAAAGATGATGCTCACGAGGACAACGACGGCAATAAACGGCAACATATCCCATTTAGCGCCCGCCAAACTACCCATCAACCAATATGTAATGGTTTGGATGCCTTCCTTATCGTCCGCTAAATAAACCACAAAACTAGAGAAGGAGCTACATACGGCGCTTAACGCCAAGCCCCCTAAAATCAATTTCACCGAATTTGGTCGGCCACCCAAGTTCGAGATAAACAATACACCGAAGGAAATCGCCATAGCCCCGATAAAGGCCATAACGCCGATGAAGTTCTCACCGAACATAACGCCAACACCAAATAAAATAGCTATCGTAGCACCGAGAGACGCACCGGAGGAAATCCCCAAGATATAAGGATCTGCCAGTGGATTCTTAACGATGGCCTGCATGATAACGCCAGATACGGCAAGACCTGCTCCAATAATAGCGGCCATCAACAACCGCGGCATACGTAGTAACCAAATAATAGTCTGATCAGGACTATTCATAGGATCATCAATAGCCAATGGGCTAGAAAATTGATCTATTACAATATTGAGAATTTGAGAAAGTGAAAACTGTACTGTACCAACAGAAAGTCCCCATAGAATGGCTACTGCTAGCACCCCTATGAGGACAAATCCGCCAGCAGTATATCCAATTCGTTTTAGCATACTGCTCCTTTATTAATGAATTAAATCTGGTACCCCTTCTGGATATAGATTAGGATACAACCCATGCGATACGATGTCGATACCATCTAATAAGCGAATACCAGGACTATATACAGCAAGCAATGGCAAGAAATGAACGCGTTTATTGCGCAATGCATTAACACCTTGTAAACCTGACTGCGTTAATACATAGTTCATAATCACATCCGCTTGACTATATTCGCCGTCAGACACGATCAAGAAAATTACATCCGGATTCTGCTCCACCACGTCCTCCATGCTAATGGACGGCGTTTCCGTGTCGATCACATCGGCGTGCAAGGAAGCCCCTATATTACCAGCTAATGTCTTATGTCCATACAATCGAAAATGCTTGCCTTGCACCTCAATAAACAATGCCTTTGGTGGCTTCTCATGAGCCGTTTGGGCTACCGTGTACGCCACAGATTGTTGCATCTCTTGAATGAGACGCTCTGCTTCCATGTTTCGATTAAAAATACGCCCCAAATCTCGAATATATTTATACTCCATATCCATGGTGAGCGCCGATTGAGCCCCCAATGAGGACTCTGCAATATATACATTCGCTAGTCTCGCCTGCCAAAATGTAGGTGTTTGTAACATTTTATTTGTGAAAGTAGACTTCCAACCTACCAACAAATCAGGCTTCATCATTAATACGCTTTCCAAATTGGCGTATTTCAGATCCTTGTATGGAATTTTATCGTATGCCTCACGGTATTCTGGTCGCACGTATTTGCGATCTGGAATCCCCATGCCCGCTACGATACGATCCCCTTCACCAAGAGCAATGATAGTTTCTATGGAGTTTTGCCACATCGCCACCACACGCTCGGGCACCGCCGTATAGGTACTTTCAAAAGGTTCACCTCGACGTACAAAGGATTCAATTGTCACTGGTGGCTGCAATTTGATATGTACTGGTGTAGACTGATGGTCCTCAACAGTTACCTGCTGAGGACCACAACCTACACATATTAATAGACATAGTATTAATACGCTGAATCTAATCATTAGAATTTATATTTCGCCCCAATCATGAAGGAACGTGCTGGCATAGCCGCACTACCGCGACCATTGTAAGCGCTATAGCTTGTTTCATAAGCGCGGTTAAGAACGTTATTTACCACGATGTACGCCGTTAAATCTTTTGTTACATCATAGTTGAGGTTCCAGTCCACGATGAGGAAACGTCTATGAGTGAATGCATAGTCACTGTTACCAGTGTACCAATTAATCAACAAGCCAGAATATAGACGCTTGTTATCATAGGAAATGTTCAATGCATAGTGGTTTTGCGGACGCAAGCTATTAATAGCCACATTGATATCATCGCTATTGCTATAACCCCAGTTTGGATCAAGAATCCAACCACCTTTAGATAACCATTTATCTTTCATATGAGAGTAAGACGCACTCATTGTTACATGTTCATTTAATCTGTGGTCTACTGTAATATTGAAAGATTGTTTGTTTTCTTTTGCATTAACTGCTGTTTTTTCAAACTCGCCTGTTCTGCTATTCAAAATTGGCAATGTAGCGATGGCATTTCTCATACGCGTGTAATCATAATGAACTGCTACAGTAGTATTATTACCTTTACCGAACGTATGTAATAGGCCCCATGTGAAAGCATCGCCTCTTTCGTCATCTAACGGTGTATTAAATACGCCATCAGTCGCACTATAGTCGCCTGTTTTAAGCGGTCTTAAGATACGAGTCCACCCAGCGTACATGCTAGTCTTTTTATTAAATTTAACTTGACCATGCAAGCTAGGAGTCAAGGCGCTTACACTACCTTTACCTTGGGAGTCACCGCTGCCATTACCTTGAATGCTGCTATAGTGTACATAGCGCAACGCTGGTGTTAATTCCACATTGTTACCAATGTAGATTTTATCTTGCAAATAAGCATATAAAGTATTGCGACGAATATCAGAAGACACTACATCACCATTACGTTTAATAGAACGGGAGTTCAAATTAGAGCGACTATAGTCGATATTAGCAATAATATCATGCTTATCAAGTTGGCGAGTCCATTGAAGCTCTACGCCTGTTTTGTTTTCTTTATACCATCTATTTGGGCTACCTGCCATACCACCTGTGTCAGAAATCCATTGACGCAATGCATCACGACGATCAGGGAATGGTGCCAAATTGGAATCAACCCATGCATTAAATTGCTCAACAGTAGCACCATTAGGGAATGCCGCCGCATAGGCAGCACGTGCAGCCTCACTACCAAGCTTAGACCATGTATATGTATCGCGACCTTCATATCGATGATCTAAACGATACAATCTAGCAAAGCTTTCCATTTGGCCTTGGCGATCGAAAGTAAACTTCAAATCTGTGTCCAAGTTTTTAAACTTACTATAAGAGCCGTAGTTACCATCTAAAGCGAATAAATTGTGGTAGCCAGGGTTTCTGGAGTCACCATACAACTTAGGTGCATAACCTTGTGGATTTCTATCTGGATTTACATATTTAGGATCTGTTTTCAACTTGTAATTAGCATCATATTGGCCAACTTCAGCATTGAAAATAATGCGACGCCAATCATCTGCATTCCAGTATTTACGACTAGGCGTAGAAATCGGATATCCATCGCGCCCTTTTTTAAAGTTCATAGAGAACTGTAAGCTTTGTTTCTTATTGAACTCATGGTCAATACGCGCATTAAAACCTTCTTCGCGCCATTTAGAACCTGTAAGAGTTGCTACTTCACCCGTATCGCCATCTTTATACTTCGTATCTTGAGACATAGTACGTGTAGCTGTTACAAAATAACCAGTGGAAGCATTTTTGCCTGCCGCACCTTGTACAGTCAAATTATAGCTATGCTTATTCCAGCTGCCTGTAGTCAAATCAACGGATCCGCTGAAGTTGCCTTTACCACGGCGTGTAATGATATTGATTACACCACCTGTAGCATCAGAACCATATTGAGAAGCACCAGGGCCTTTGATAACTTCGATTTTATCAATAGCATCCATATTGGTTACTTCATCGATATTAACACCTGTAGATTTAGAGCCTCTTTCAGAGCTATCACCTAAACGACCAGATGTAATATTGTCTATACGACGACCATCCACCAAAACTACAACGCGGGAGTCACCATTGATGGATACACCATTATTGTAGAATTGATAGCCATACTCACCACCACGGTAACCAGGATTTTGGAATGTAACACCTGGAACGCGTTTAATCGCTTCAGTTACATCGCGATAATGACGTTTTTCAATCTCTTCACGAGTGATAACCTTTACATCACCACCAGTACGGTAATAAGATTGCTCAGTAATGGTATTACCATACTCATCCTTAGCCGCATCGGCTTTTACCGAAACATTATGAACCTCATAACCCTTGAAATTCTCATCATACGCATATGCTTGATACGTACCTAACGCTAACGTTGCTGCAATAGCAGCAGATAAAATACGACGACTCGTCATAAACCCTCCACACACAATAAATACACAATAAAAATAATATTAAAACTAATCCTCTAACAAATGCGTTTCTTGTATTTTCTGAATTACGACTACACACAAACATAATTCATACATTATCAGCTATAGAAGATTAATTATAACCATAATCTACATTAACCACAATCGTAACTGGCTCACCTGTTGTATTCTCTATACCTCCGGAGCTCTCTACGAGGCTAGAAGCAGCATTATCGAGAATGCTAGAGCCACTACTACCGATCATATTCGCACCAGCAAAGTTGCCATCAGCATCAAAAGTGATTTCAAAGGAAACTCGTCCACTGAGTCCACGGCGCACCGCCTGTTGAGGCATCACTTTATTACTCTCAACGCGAGCGATATAACCTGAACTATCGTAAGAGCCCCCACGACGTTCTACATCGCCAGGACCTGGGTCACCACCTTTAGATCCATTACCTTCTTCACTAAGCCCTCCATTGCCAGCATTACCACCACCAGGGCCTGGTACATTGCCACTTCCTAGATTACCAACAGGATTATCAGTATTACCATTCAAATTGACTGATGCCGTCTCATTGCCACCTAAGTAAGGATTCAGATTTTTTAAGCCTTCTGTCGGCTTTCCCGATAAATCAGGCAACACACTACCTGCTTTACCGCCCCCTGCGACGGGTTTGTCGTCAGGGTGAATCTTTAGTTTCTCAGGATCCTTCTTTTCTTGAGGAGGTTCTTGCTGCCCCATATCGAGGTTGATAACCAAGTCTTTTTTTTGTGTTTCTGGAGGTTTTATATGACTAAACCAATCACCTACAACACCCCAATATACAAGATTTAATACCAATGCAGCTACGAAAGGAATTCCATATCGTTTGTCTACCATAGAATCACTTCCGTTCTGTAGCTACGCTAACAAACCGAGCACCACTAATTTTAAGATTATCTAAAATATTGATAACGTCCTTATATGCAATATCCTCAGAGGCACGTACAATAAATGCCTGTTGAGGTTCTTTTGCAACAATCCCTTGAATTTCATTACCCAATTGATCAGGGGCAATCTCACGTTCATTCAAATACATTTTATGTGTAGCTGTTAATGAAATCGTGATAGGCTCAATCGTCTTCGCAGAGGAAGAGGAGGCCTTTGGTAAGTTAAGAGGAATTTGTTCCTCTGTATTCATGTATAGCGTACTCATCATGAAAAATACGAGCAAGAAGAAAACGATATCAATCATAGGTATAATCATGATGGTAGGTTCTTTTTGTATGCCTACTGAACTACGTTTCATCGTTGACTCCTAATATATAAATCCATAATAGAACCTAATTTTTGCTCTAACTTTGCAATATCAGAATTTACTTTATCTGTACACCAACTATGGATAGCTAATGCTACGATAGCTACTGAAAGCCCCGTTGCAGTGGCAACCAACGCTTCGGATACGCCGCCTGTGATAACAGTAGGCGCACCAATATCGCCTCCAACGGCTGCGAAGGATCGAATCATACCAACAACAGTCCCCAAAAGTCCAAGTAATGGAGCCATTGTTACCATCATGCTAAGCCAGTTAAGACCGCGTTTTAAACGTTCATCCATGTAACCTACCACATCATGTAAACGGTTCTCTAAACCTTCCGCACTATATACAGACTCCACGATAGGAGATACGAATCTACTCAATGCGTCATCACTATTTTTTATAGAATTTTCTAGAGTAGACCAATTATTACTATTACGACCTGCATCAATGCTATCGGACAACTGTTGTAACTCATGATTGATGTTTCTGTACGTACGAATACGTTCAAATAAAATAGTACATGCTGCTAACATGAATAGTACAAGTGGATACATAACGAAACCACCTGCATTAAATAGGTGAATTGTATACTCCATCATAGCCTCCATATAATGTATAAAATTACGTATTATTTAACAAAAAAATGGTCATCTATATTATTAGATTAACCACCAACATTGACATTATCCTATAAAGCATGTATAAGTACAATAACCCTATACCCCCTACCGTTATGGTATTTCTATAGGATTCCATTCTAAGCACATATTTCATCCACCTTAAATATACATCTATCCACCATATATAGACAACACTAAGTTATCGCATAAATAATTCATAAATATTACAAGAAATATAATAAAACCTTCTATAGCAACTATGTTTAACAAGATAATTTCTTATATTTCATGGTATAAACCCATTACAATTCACTTTCCATTCTCAAAAGATTCTCTGTATTTTTATGAATCTATTATTGCTTTATGAATATAATTTATTTACACATGAATAATAATTATACTTATGATCAACAATATCTTTACAGTCTATTTCTTACTCGTATATCCCTCAATACATCTTATAAACTTATTAACATATAAACTTATTAACATATAAACTTATACTCAAACTATAAAAATTACAATCCATATAAAAAGAGGACTAAGCCTTCATGGGCTCAGTCCTCTGATTATTCTGATTATAATAACATAAATCCTTAAAGCAAATTATATGCCATTAATAACTCTCATTTATTTTTTAGCTTTATCAGCTTTTACCTTTTTATTTTCTTTTACCTTTTTAGGTTTTTCTTGTTTAACCTTCACTGGTTTTTTCGCATTAACAGCAGAACCTGCAGGCTTTACAAATGCATTGTTAAGATTTGTTGCCACTTGCAATGCTACATCCACATTTGGCGTAGAAACAATGGATTGACCAGCTACCGTTACAGTGTCACCACTATAGGATGCAGAACCTGGTGTCACTTGATTGTTATGATACAATCGTGCCAATTTACCAGCCATGTAATAAGCACGCTCTTCGCCTGTGTAGCGGCCACTACCTGCTGGAGTATAGATATTATCACCGTTTACGTACACAGTACCATTCGATACGTTTACATGATTCCCAGAATATGTGTACATACGAGAAATATTATTGTTCACCCGATCGGACAACTTTGGATGGTTATTAGGTGCTACCACTTGTGAAAGCCCTTCGCGGTAGTGTTCCCCCACTTTGTTGCGCAGTACTGCCATAGAACCAGCTGCACCACCCACATTGTATGGAGACTCACTTAAAATCTTAAAGCCTAACTCATCAGCGGCTTTTTCTTGACTCATCGTAAACACTTGATTGGATAAGTAGTTACCTGCCACATTAGATAAAATAGCCGCACCTTCACTGCCGCCAGCAGCAATGCCAACCGCTGTAGAAAGACCAATTTGCTTCTTAGCGCCATTAATAATATCTTTATGCTCGCCATGAGAGATTTCATGAGCCATTACATAGGCCAATTGATCATCATCTAGCGTATCTAGAGCACCCTTGTTAATGGACATAACGCGACCAAGTGTGGCAAACGCATTGAACTCCTCATCAGGATTCGCATATACAACGTAGGAACGTTTTACACTAGGTGTAGCCTCTAAGGTCTTCATAATTCGATTTACACGCTCTTGGGCAGCACTATCGTTTAAGTAACCAGTTTTCTCTTTTGTGCGTGCCAAACTCTCCTGTTGCCCCTCTGCAGAATTATCCATTTTATTTAATGCAGTAGATACGTAAGCCATAGCAATAGCACCACCAGCTAAAGATTGTACCGCAACAGACGCAGCATTAACAGAAGCCGTTTGCATCATAGTAGGTGCCATTGTCACTGCCATAGCAATAGATAAAGTAGCCGCTGTAAGTTTCTTGTTCATTCTCTCAACCTCTTAAACAATGATATAGCTATATAATAATAAAACAATATAGAATGTAAGAAAACGCCAGAATTTCCACACTATCTATATAATATTACTTCATGATAAATATAGAATGAATAATGGAACAATCATTCATCTATCATAAGATGGTGCAATCTATTATGGTTAATTCAAACATTGCTAACTATTGATCTGTCGTTACTGGTTTAGCTGAAAGTACTACCGCTTCTTTACCATCTTTAGAAACAGCGCCACCATGTGTATAGCCTACTACATCAAAGCCTGCCTCAGCACACTGCTCTGCGATGCTTTCATAATTTTCATTCTTACCACGCGTACATGTAGAAAGATGTACCGTAGTAACACCTTTTTTCTTAAAAGACTCAATCTTCTTAGCTAGATCCCCACCACTATGTGTGAACCCCACCAACTCAATATCCTCATCAGCATAACGCTCAAAGGAATCCGCTTTATTCATAAATGCTTTCAAACAACCGCCACAAGAACAGCGCTGCATTGTATCCTCATTTACAAGGACTGCAATTTTTTTAGACATAAAACCTCCTGTCAAAACATTGTACGCAATCATTATACCATAATCAATATAAAACAATGTATCTCAGGATACATTACTTACAAGAAATACCCTGATGTACGCCATTATAAATCAGGGTGTTATATTACATAATAGCTTCTTCGCGGCCAAATTTACCGTTTTTGTATTCCCCATAAGCGAGGAGAAGCTCTGTTTTATTTGTCATAACAAATGACCCTTGTTTTACCACTGGTTCATTGAGGGGTTCTCCAGCGAGAACGAAGATTTCAAGACCTTCATCACCAGACTCTACCTCAAAGCGCTCTCCATCATTATTGAAAAGTACAAAGTCTGCAAATTCTATGCTTTCACCATTGGCACTACCTGTACCATTAATCACAAGGAAGCCTGTATTCCAAGTCATATTCTCAGAAATAGAGATCCATGAATTAGGTTGAAGTTTTAATTTGTAAATATTCATCGGTGTATGGGATTTAGCAGGACCTGTTATATGTCTGAAAGCACCTGTGTAAACGATGGCATCGATTGTTTCATCAAGAGATTGATACCGCCCCATTGTGGTAGCAGGTATATATTGATATGCAGGTGCATCGTTTTTATGACGTTCAGGTAGATT